>NZ_JALRGW010000004.1:106777-162394 GCF_023253315.1 Aestuarium sp. | reverse complement strand
CCAAGCGGCGCGCTCGGCGACGCAAGCTGATCCGCTTGGATGATCTGCGAACGCATGTCATCACTCAACTCAAACTCGGATGGACACCGGAGCAGATTGCGGGCCGTCTTGGATATGATGGCCAGACACTCCGCGTCAGCCACGAGACGATCTATGCCTATGTCTACAGCGCCGACGGCCAGTCCGAACACCTGGCCCGCCACCTGCCTAGCCGCCGCAAGAAACGCCAACCCCGCTACGCCAGACGGCCCAGAGGCCAGGTTTTCCCGCCGGATCGCTCCATCCACCAGCGTCCGGACCATGTGAAATCCCGTGAGACTTTCGGTGACTGGGAAGGCGATCTGATGATCTTCGAGCGCGCTCAAGGCCAGATGAACGTGGCCTCTGTGGTTGAGCGGAAAACCCGTTTTGCAGTACTGTTTCGCAACAACGATCGCAGCCCGACGCACCTGATGAATAGCCTCATGGATGTAATGGAACCCCTGCCCCAACCGGCACGGCGTTCGATAACGTTCGACCGGGGCATCGAATTCCGCGACTGGCGCAGGCTTCAATCGGGCATCGGCACTGAAAGCTGGTTCTGCGATCCGCAAGCGCCGTGGCAGAAAGGGTCGGTCGAGAACCTGAACAAAAGGGCGCGCCGATACCTGCCACGCGACACCCAGCTCGCGGCGCTCTCAAATCTCGATATGAAGGCAATTTGTGATCGCCTGAACGGGACGCCCAGAAAGTGCCTGGGATGGAGAACCCCAACAGAAGCCTTCAGAGAAGAGATCATGAAACTGAGATAGCGGAAAATGTCGCAACGTGTCTTGAGCCATCACAAATGACACTTCTAGATTTCGAAAATCATTGTCTCTTTTTCATGCCCTACAGCTCAATCAGAGGCGCAAGTATCTGATTATAAATCTTTATAAGATTTTTTGATATCTTTTCGTGCAAGATTTCATTGGGCGTTGATGCTCTGTTTAGCTACCTTCCTCCCGATCAAATACGCGACGGGAGGCGCTGAATTTCATGAGCACTACGACCTTTGACTATGTCGTTGTTGGCGCTGGGACAGCTGGATGTCTTCTTGCGAACCGTCTTTCTGCTGACCCAAAGAACCGTGTTCTGCTCCTCGAAGCTGGCAAAAAAGATAACTACCCGTGGATCCATATTCCTGTCGGCTATCTATATTGCATCGGTAACCCTCGGACGGATTGGCTTTTCAATACCGAAGCCGAAGCTGGTTTGAACGGTCGGTCGTTGCGGTATCCGCGTGGTAAGACACTCGGCGGATGTTCGTCGATCAACGGTATGATCTACATGCGCGGTCAAGCACGGGACTACGACAATTGGGCGGACCTTACGGGTGATGACGATTGGTCGTGGGCAAACACCCTGCCCGCATTTAAGGCTCATGAAAACCACTACAAATTGGACGACGACGCTGATCCTGCAGACGGCGACAATGGTCGTTTTTCCGATCTGCACGGCCATGGTGGTGAATGGCGTATCGAAAAACAGCGATTGAGATGGGATATCCTTGATAGTTTTGCTGAAGCTGCTGAACAATCTGGTGTGCGCCGCACCGAAGATTTTAACACCGGCGACAATGAAGGTGTTGGATATTTCGAAGTAAATCAACGCTCTGGATGGCGTTGGAACAGTTCCAAGGCGTTTCTGCGGCCAGCGTCTAAGCGACCAAATCTAACCATCTGGACTGAGGCTCAGGTCGAGAAACTCACCTTTGAGACCGATGCAAATGGTCAGTTGAAATGCACTGGTGCGATTGTGAACCGCAAAGGTGTTCAGGTGACTGTCGCTGCCAATAAAGAAGTCGTTTTGTCCGCTGGCGCAATCGGTTCGCCGCAAATTCTGATGTTGTCAGGTGTCGGCCCCGCCGAAGAACTAACCGCGAATGGCATACCTGTTGTTGCCAATGTTCAAGGTGTCGGTCGCAACCTCCAAGATCACCTGCAAATCCGTACCGTGTTTAAAATTGAAGGCGCTAAGACGCTGAATACGCTTGCGAATAGTTTGATTGGTAAGGCGATGTTCGGGCTGGAATATGCGCTAAAACGCACTGGCCCAATGAGCATGTCGCCGTCTCAACTTGGGGCGTTCACGCGGTCCGATGCATCCCGCACCCACGCCAACTTGCAGTATCACGTTCAGCCGCTGAGCCTCGATGCGTTTGGTGATCCGTTGCACGATTTTCCAGCCTTCACGGCGAGTGTCTGTAACCTTAACCCGACCTCGACAGGCAGCGTTACGCTTCGATCTGCGAACCCGTTTGACGCACCAAAGATCGCGCCGAATTACCTCGCAACTGAAGAGGACCGTTTGGTCGCCGCCGAGAGTATTCGTCAGGTCCGTAACATCGTGGCGCAGCCTGCCTTGGCCAAATACAAGCCCGTCGAATGGAAACCCGGTCCTCAGTTCCAAACGGACGAGGAATTGGCCCGTCTCGCTGGTGACATCGCGAGCACGATTTTCCATCCCGTTGGCACCACGAAAATGGGCCGCACGGACGATGATATGGCCGTTGTCGATAGCCGACTGCGCGTCAAAGGGATCAAAGGCTTGCGCGTTGCAGATGCGGGCGTGATGCCAAAGATCACGTCGGGCAATACGAATTCGCCAACGCTGATGATTGCTGAAAAAGCGGCGGGATATATCCTCGCCGATGCACACTAACACCCCCTTTTCAGGATTTCGGAAATGACCATCCCTTCCCGTGACACGCTCCCTCTCGCTGGAGTTAAAGTCATTGATTTTGGACAATATATTGCGGGCCCCGCGGTTGCGATGATCCTTGGCGATCTGGGGGCTACGGTGGTGCATATCGACCCGCCCGGTGGTCCGATGTGGCAGAGCCCCGCAAACGCGACCCTGAACCGCAACAAGATGATCGTAACGATCGATCTGAAGTCTGCCGAGGGTGTCGAACAGGCCAAAGCGCTGATCGCAGAAGCCGACATCGTGGTCGAAAATTTCCGTCCGGGGAAACTGGCTAAGCTCGGCATTGATTTCGCGGAATTGCGCCAGTCACAGCCTGACCTGATCACCGTGTCGATCCCCGGTTTTGCGTCAGCGGACGAAGAACGTCGTGAGTTGCGCGCATATGAGAGTGTGATCGCGGCGAGTTCGGGTGTGTTCACGGATATGGGCTTGAACCGAGTTCTGATGGGCGTGAACCCGTCATTCTCTCCCCTACCCCTCGCCTCGTCCTACGGTGCGATGATGGCGGCCTCTGCGGCGGTTCTGGCGCTTCAGGCGCGGGAACGCACGGGTCTGGGTGATCAGATCGAAGTGCCACTGGCGAGCGCGGTTATGGAAGGTCTATGCTATAACTCGATCAAGATCGACGGTTTGCCTGAACGCTATATCACTCAGCGCGAACAAGAGATCACCCGTCGTCGGACCGAAGGCCTGCCGATGAATGTGACCTATGAAGAGCTGCAGGAGCTCCTTGACCCATTCTACCGCAGCTACCTCTGCAAGGACGGTCGGATGTTCTATGTCGTCTGTCCGAGCCATAAGACCCACGCGAAACGGTGTCTGCAGACGCTCGGTATCTATGATGATCTTGTTGCCGAGGGCCTTCAGGAAGAAGACGATACCTACAAGCCCACCAGCGAATGGTCGTCCGACGTGTCGCTGGGTGTTTATCCGCTCCCGAAATTCTGGGCGGATAAGATCGCGGCTAAGATGAAAGAGGTATTCATCACGCGAACCGCCAAAGAGTGGGAACGTATTTTTGGTCGCAACAAATTCCCTGGTGCGCCGCAGCGCTGGTTGCAGGAATGGATCAACGACGACCACGCGGAAACGTCGGGTCTCATGATCGACGTTGAGGATCCTGAATACGGAATGATGATCCAACCTGGACCTGTAGTCTGGTTAGAGGAAAGCGGCGAAGCAGCGCTCTATCCGATCCCACGCCGTTGGGTGGATGTAAGCAGCGCCCTTGCGCAGTTAAAGAAACAACGCACCAAACTGCCGCGTGTGACCGATCCGAACGATCGGTCTGGCTGGCTCGAAGGTGTCCGCGTTCTCGACCTTTGCAACGTGATCGCGGGACCACATTCGGTGAGCTATCTGGCACGGTTTGGCGCTGAGGTGATCAAGCTTGATCCATCGAAGCCGATGTATGACGCGTGGAACACGGTGATCTTTGGCATGTCGCACATGCGCGGCAAGAAGTCAGTTCTGACAGACATCACGTCCGAACATGGTCGCAAGGTATTCGAGAACCTCGTGCGGTCCGTCGATGTGATCGTTTGGAACGCGCCAGACAACCAGATCAAAGTGATGGGATTGGACGCGGATAACCTCGCGCGGCTGAACCCCGATGCGATCTTCTGCAAGCTCGACTGTTTCAGCGGCGTGCGTCGTGGCCCTCGGACGGATTACGTGGGCTACGATGACCTCGTGCAGGCGACGACGGGTATTATGTTGCGCTTTGGTGGGCTGATGAGCGAGCCAGAGGAACATGCGCACGTTGGTACGATTGACGTGATGTGTGGGTTTGGCGGCGCATTGGGCGTCGCGACAGCCCTGTATCAAAAACTGAAGACGGGCAAAACGGGTCGCGGTCGTACATCGCTTTCTGCGAACAGCGGTCTTCTGCAGGTGCCGTTCTGCTATGACTACACTGGGCGTGGTCTGTTCGATGAACCGTCAGGGCGGTATGTAAACGGCTACGATGCCTTGTCGCGGTTCTATTACACGGCTTCGGGCGAATATCTGCTGCTTTCAACTTACGAGAAAGACATTGGACGCCTAGAAGCGATCGAGGCTTTCTCGGGGTTATCGGCCCTGCCCCATGAGGAACGCGAAGGGTTCCTTGCCGGGGTGTTCGCGAATGATACCTCAGCGGCGTGGCTAGAGGTCTTGCGGGCGAACGATATTGGCGCGGCGGTCTGTGACAACATTGACGCCTTGCGCGCGGCCTATGTTCGGACGCCTGATGGCACTCCGGGCATTGATCGCGGGAGCTATTCGTTCTCGGTCTATGAGGACCACCCGAGCGGCCATACGGTCACACAGCTCGATCCATTTGCCGTTCGCCCTACGCGTGGTGCTGTGAATATGATGGATCCCGCCGAAAAATACGGGGCCTCAACGCGGTCGGTCTTGCTTGATCTTGGCTATAACGAGACCGACATCGATGAGATGTTGCAAAACGGATCGATCAGCGAAACGTGGAGCAAAGAATATCTGCCGAGTTAAGTTGGCCAAACATCATCAATGGCCTCAAAGGCAAGTTGAACAACTTGATCATCGCGGCGCTGCGCAAGGCAAAGAAAGCTCAGCGATGTATCCAGTCGTTTGCCCGTTAGAATGGTGACGTTGCCGGACTGGGCCTCACGGAGTGCAATGGATTCACGTGCGAGGCTCAGGCCGACCCCCGTGCGCACCATAGCGAGCATGGACGATTCCTGATCGACCTGTGCGACTTGGTTTTGGCGCAGACCCATTCGGTCAAAAACCTTTGTCAGCAACCGGTTATGAACCGATGCTGGCGGTGTTCCGATCCACGGCAACGCAGCCAGTTCGCGCCAATCGTAGTCTTTGGCCGATCCTAAGAGCGCAGGTGGCGCAACCACGCAATACGTCAGCGTAGATAGGTGACGCACGTGGAACTGTTCGGCGTCCGCTGGTTGATCCAAGTCACCGAGGTAAAATCCGACATCCAAGGTGTCGTTCCGCAAATAGTCCAGCACTTCACCACTGATCCCATGCCGAAGTGAGGTCGAAACCCCTGGCCCAACCTGCAACATCTGCTGCAAAAACGCGCCCAAACGGGTGAATTCAGGGTCGATGATGGTGCCCACGCGCAAGGTGCCCTGTAGGTGGGTCCGCATCGTTTGAAGGAGACGGTTGAAGTCTTGGACCGAGCCCAAAACCTGTTCGGCCTTCGTCGCCAATAAGGCGCCGTCTTTCGTAAGTTCTAGCCCCGTCGCCGTTCGTTTGAACAACACAAGGCCGCTCAATTGCCCCAATTTGCGCAGTTGAAAACTCACCGCAGGTTGGGAGAGGTTCAGGATGTCTGCGGCACGTGTGACGTTCCCCTCACGGGCGACGACGACAAGTGCGCGCAGCAGTTTTAGGTCATGGACGGCAAGTCGTTCAACATCGCTCATCGCCGCCCTCCTCTGTGTTGCACCGATTACGACTTGATAACGATACCGCTAGGGGTTTTGCAAAGCAGTTCGTGACCAGTTTCGGTGATAACAATCGGTTCGGTCGTTTCAATACCGCCGTCGTCGAGCCAAAGCGCAGGCATAAAGTGGAACGTCATCCCCGGACGTAGAACCGTTTTATCGCCCGCGCGGAACGACATCGTGCGTTCGCCCCAATCCGGCGGATAGCTCAGGCCGATGGCGTAGCCGCAACGACTGTCTTTGACAAAACCGAGCTTGTTGAGCGTCTGGTTAAAGGCGTTGGCAACGTCTTCGCAGCGGTTGCCCGGTTTCGCTTGTTCGAGGGCAGCTGCTGTGGCTTCAGTCACCGCATGTTCTGCATCGATGAACTTTTGCGGCATGGTGCCAAAGAACAGCGTACGGGATTGCGGGCAGTGATAGCGGCGGTGAACGCCAGCAATTTCAAAGAACGTCGTTTCACCTGTCCGCAGCGGTGTATCATCCCACGTCAGGTGTGGTGCGGTGGCGTCAAGGCCAGACGGCGCCATGGGAACGATTGCTGGATAGTCCCCCCAGTGGCCACCGACGCCCTTGATCGCAGTGTGATAAATCTCAGCAACCAGATGGTGCTTTGGCATCCCGGGTTCGGCGACCTCGGCAATACGCGCGTGCATGGCTTGAACGATGTCGGCGGCACGGCGCATGTAGGTCAGTTCCGTCGGGCTCTTGATCGCACGTTGCCAGTTCACGAGGCCTGTGGTGTCGACAAAGGTCGCCTTTGGCAGACCTTTGATTAATGATCCATAGGCTGCAGCGCTGAAATAGTAGTTGTCCATTTCGACGCCGACGCGACCTGCGTCCCAGCCATAACCTTCAATTACTCGCGATAGGTCTTCCATCGGGTGCTTGTCAGGGTTCTGAACGTAGCTGTCTTCATAGCCAAAGATGTTGTCTTCGTGCATGAAAACAGTGCGCAACGCGCCTGCTGCGTCCATCCCGCGGCCCCACCAAATGGGTTCGCCTTCCAAGCCGAGGATCACGGCCTGATGAACGTAGAATGACCAGCCATCGTACCCCGTCAGCCACGCCATATTGGACGGGTCAGAGACGATGATCGTATCAACTCCTGCGGCTTCCATCGCCGCGCGGGTTTTCTCAATACGATCCCAGTATTCTGAATCTGCAAACGATGGGCTTGTGCGCGTGCTTGGCATAGGGAAACCTTTCGAAGTGGTTTCCTTACGCTACGCGATAAACGCGCGTTTAAAAGCCCAAAAACGCCTTAGCCTAGGGCGTATCCGGCACCGCGAACGGTGCGCACGGGATCATTTCCACCATGGGCAGTAAGCGCTTTTCTTAGTCGCCCAACGTGCACGTCAACGGTGCGAGTATCGACGTAGATATCGCGTCCCCAAACACGGTCCAGAAGTTGATCACGCGACCAAACACGCCCCGGTTTTTCGATGAAGGTCGACAAGAGGCGAAACTCTGTCGGGCCGAGTTTCAACTGTTCACCATCACGGGTCACGCGATGGGTTTCACTGTCGAGTTGGATATCCTCGAACACCATAACCTGCCCCGCCATTGTCGGACGGGAGCGACGGAGCTGCGACCGAACGCGAGCCAGCAGTTCAGTCACCGAATAGGGTTTGGTGACATAGTCGTCGGCACCTGTTTCCAGACCGCGAACCTTGTCGCCTTCCTCTGACCGCGCAGAGAGCATGATGACAGGGATTTCACGTGTCTCAGGGCGTGTTTTCACCTGACGGCAAACCTCGATCCCAGAGACATTCGGAAGCATCCAGTCCAAAACGATCACATCAGGGAGCTCTTCGCTGATCATCAGCAGCGCTTCTTCGCCATTTACAGCGAAAGACACCGTGTAACCTTCTGATTCAAGGTTGTATTTCAGAACCTCACGTTGCGCGGGTTCATCTTCGACGACGAGAACGAGGGGTTGCTGAGCCATTAATCAACCTTGGAAATATACGAGGTACTATCAGCTTTGGGGCGGCTATCTTCGGGCAGTTCACCTGTCACCAAATAGATGACTTGTTCGGCCATATTGGTTACCAAATCGCCCATGCGTTCGATGTTCTTCGCGATGAAATGCAAGTGCATACAGGCCGTGATATTACGCGGGTCTTCCATCATGAACGTCAGGAATTCGCGGAACATGGCGTTATACATCTGGTCGACGTCGTGGTCGTGTTCACGGACCTGCTCAGCCAGTTTCGCGTCGCGTTGAATATAGGCATCCAAAACGTTACGCAGCATGCCTTCGACTTCGCGTGCCATACGACGCAAGGACGCGTCGGGGCCCGGGATTTCGCGCATCTCGACCAGAACATTGGTGCGTTTCGCCATGTTCTTTGCGTAGTCGCCGATACGCTCGAGGCTGCCTGCCAGTTTGAGCGTGGTCAAAACAGTGCGCAGGTCTTTGGACACGGGCGCACGCAGGGCGATACAACGCGCTGCTTCTTCGTTGATGCGAAGTTCGAGTTCGTCGATAGCTTTATCATTAGCGCGGACTTTCGCCGCCAATTCCACGTCTCGGGTTTCTAGCGACTGTGCGCCGTCGAGAATTGCAGCCTCAACTAGGCCACCCATTTTCATAACCAGTGCCTGAATGGCTTCGAGGTCGCGGTCGTAGGCGGATAGGATGTGTTGATCACTCATTATGTGCGCTCCTTAGCCAATGCGGCCGGAAATGTAGCTCTCGGTGCGGGGATCAACCGGATTGGTAAAGATCTGACCCGTCTCGCCGTATTCGACGAGGTTCCCGAGGTGGAAGAAGGCGGTCTTTTGGCTCACACGTGCAGCCTGTTGCATCGAGTGGGTCACGATCACGACCGAGAAGTTGGACCGAAGTTCGTCGATCAATTCCTCAACCTGCGCTGTTGCAATCGGGTCGAGTGCCGAACAAGGTTCGTCCATCAACAAGACTTCAGGCTGTGTCGCTACAGCACGTGCAATACACAGACGCTGCTGCTGACCACCAGAAAGTCCAGTGCCCGGAGCATCAAGGCGATCCTTGACCTCATTCCACAGCGCCGCACGCTTTAGCGAACTTTCGACGATCTCATCGAGGTCGGTCTTGTTCTTCGCGAGGCCATGAATACGGGGCCCATAGGCGATATTGTCATAGATCGACTTAGGAAACGGGTTCGGCTTTTGAAACACCATGCCGACCTTTGCGCGCAGCTGCACAGGGTCCACGCGTTTGTCGTAGATGTCTTCGCCGTCCAAGAGGATGTCGCCTTCGACACGGCAAATATCGATGGTGTCGTTCATCCGGTTCAGCGAACGCAAGAACGTGGATTTACCGCAACCCGACGGGCCGATGAACGCAGTCACGGTTTTATCCGCGATATCAACATTCACGTCTTTGATGGCATGCGTGGTTCCGTAGTAGACCTGCACGTTGCGGGCCGAAAATTTGATGTCCTTCATGTCCACCGCTCTATCTATTAGTCGCATATCGTTCATGGTTTTAGACCTTCTTACCACCGGCGTTCAAAACGGCGGCGCAGGATGACCGCGATTACGTTCATGGCGAGAAGGAACACCAACAGAATGATGATACCTCCCCAAGCCCGTTCGTAATAGGCCGGATCAGCGCGTTTGGCCCATTCGTAGATTTGAGCAGGCATTGCGGAGTTTGGGGACAGGAAGCCGTCAATTGGACCTGTCGGGTAATTCGTCGCGATAAAGCCAACCATACCGATCAGCAGAAGCGGTGCAGTTTCACCCAAGGCCTGCGCCAAGCCGATGATTGTACCCGTTAGAATGCCGGGCATGGCGAGAGGCAGAACATGGTGGAATACCGACTGCATTTTCGAGGCCCCTACCCCAAGCGCTGCTTCGCGGATCGATGGCGGAACAGCTTTGAGTGCGGCGCGGGTCGAGATGATGATCGTCGGCAGGGTCATCAGGGTTAGCACCAGACCGCCGACCAGAGGTGCGGATTTGGGCAGGTGGCCGATCTGGATGAACACAGCGACGCCCAAGATACCGAAAACAATCGACGGCACTGCAGCGAGGTTCGAGATGTTCACCTCGATC
This sequence comes from Aestuarium sp., assembly GCF_023253315.1. Taxonomy (NCBI): domain Bacteria; kingdom Pseudomonadati; phylum Pseudomonadota; class Alphaproteobacteria; order Rhodobacterales; family Paracoccaceae; genus Aestuarium; species Aestuarium sp. The sequence continues at coordinate 152,195 of NZ_JALRGW010000004.1, read as the reverse complement.
AAGTCGGTCCAGCGGCTCTTTGGTGCGAATTCTTCGAGGTAGATCGATGCAGCGACACCAATCGGGAGCGAAAGGAAAAGAACCACAAACATCATGAACAGTGAGCCGAGGATAGAAACGCCCATCCCCGCCTGTTCTGGACGTTCCTCAGACGCATCCGAGCCGATGATGAAATCGATATTGAACCGTTTTTCGACCATGCCAATGTCACGCATCTGATCAACCAGATCGAGGTGAGCGGCATCAAGGTTCTTATCGTTCGCGAGAGACTCGCGGGTCACGCGGCCTTTCAAATAGCCATCGACGCGCGAGGAGGTCAGGAAATCGAAAGAAACCGTGTCGCCGATGCGGTCAGGGTTCGCCAAAACGAAATCACGCATTTGCGCAGGCGCCGAGGACGACAGCATGTCGCCAAGTTTGCCAGCATCCATGTCGGTCTCGATGCTGGCCTCCGACACTTCGATCAAAAGCGCCGCTTCGATCATTTTGCGATACTGCGACGTTTTCATCATCGACGCTTCTGCAGCCTCAATAGCCGCGGCGTCGAGTGTCACAGGAACGTTCACAAACGTCTGGCGGAATGCGCGGCTACCGTTGAACGCAATCGCGGTCACGAGAAGGATCAGGAACGCGCAGCCGATGGCAATCGCCGTGATGCCATACCACTTGAACCGTGCCTCGACAGCATTGCGTTTGCGCGTGCGGGCATCCTGAACGAGCAGCGATGATTTACCCGATGCGGAGTTATTTGCGGACGCGTCGGTCATTCGTACTGCTCCCGATATTTACGGACAATGTAGAGGGCGAGAATGTTCAGCCCGAGGGTGACAACAAAGAGTGTCATACCCAAAGCAAAGGCGACCAGAGCGGTGGCCGATGCAAAGTCGGTGTCACCTGTCAACTGGGCCACGATACGGGTTGTCACAGTGGTCATCGCGTCGAAGGGGTTCAACGACAGCTGCGCCGCTGCCCCTGCCCCGAGCACAACGATCATCGTTTCGCCGATGGCGCGCGAGGCCGCCAAAAGAACCGCGCCCACAATGCCAGGCAGAGCGGCAGGCAAGACAACTTGCTTGATCGTTTCCGACTTTGTTGCACCTAGGCCATAAGAGCCATCGCGCATTGCCTGGGGTACAGCGTTGATGATGTCGTCAGAAAGCGACGAAACAAATGGGATCAACATGATGCCCATGACAAGGCCAGCGGTCATTGCAGCGTCTGCACTGCCCATCCACTGAACGCCAAGAACGCCACCGTCACCAAAGGCGGACTTCAGCAGCGGACCAACTGTCAAAAGAGCAAACAAACCGTAAACGATGGTCGGGATACCAGCCAGAACCTCAAGCGCGGGTTTAGCGACTGCGCGAACCCCTTTGGACGCGTATTCAGATAGGTAGATCGCAGCGAAAAGGCCGATTGGGACAGCAACTAGGAGCGCGATGATCGAGATGTAAACGGTGCCCCACATCAGCGGCAGGATGCCGAGATCGCTTTCGCCTTGGAAACGGGGGAGCCAGTTTAGACCAAAGAAGAAGTCGGTGGCTGAATACATGCCAAAAAACTTCACCGTGTTGAAGATCAGGGACAGAACGATGCCGATTGTGGTCAGGATCGCGATCGATGCGGCCGTGATAAGAACGTAGCGCACAAAGGATTCGACCCGATTGCGAGCCCAGAGATCGGGTCGAATTTTCGTTAGCGCAAAGGCGCCGCCAGCAATGGCCGCGGCCAGAACCACAATGGTTTTGAAAAGCGTTCCCGTCGCGTTCATGTCACGCGATGCACGTGCCGCGTCGAGAATTTCAGGGGTGATATCAGAGCCTACGACCTTGCCGACTTGGGACAGGAGGCCTTTGATGTTGTCCGTCTCAGCATTCAAAGCTGCGACTTCGTTGTCCGTGATCGCGCCTGCGGCAATTGCAGCGTCCAGACCTTCGGAAACGTTGGTCACGTTGGACAAAACGAGCCCAAGCGTCGCGCTGTCAGAAGCCTCTACCGATGTAATCATCGGGGCAATCGACATGTTAACGATAATGGGCTGGGCGATCATCCAAACGGCGAGGATTGCAATCGACGGAACCATTGCGCCAATCGCAGTGTTCCAGCCGTAAAATCCGGGGAGAGAATGAAGCTTGCGGGAGTCGCCGCCTGCACTCTGTACTGCACGCTGCCGACCCAAAACAAACGCAACCGATGCGATGATGATGAGGGCAATTAAAATCCAGAGAAACGGCATAGGGACCCCAAATGCGTAAATTCTTGTTTGTGCCTTTAGACACGAAAAAGCGGAGGGACGGAACCCGTCCCCCCGCCTATTTCAGGCCGATTAGTTCGAGCCCATGGTCTCTTCGTTAGCAACCATTGCTTGGGTTGCTGCCAGTTCCGGATCCGAAACCAGACCGTAAGCTGCGAGCGGGCCGTCAGGACCAGCGAGTTCGTCAGATACGAAGAACTGAGCGTACTCTTTCAGGCCAGGGATGGCGCCGATGTGAGCTGCTTTGATGTAGAAGTACAGCGGACGCGATACAGGGTATTCTGCTGCAGCGATCGATGCAGTCGAAGGAACAACGCCGTTCATGGTCGCAACCTGAAGTTTGTCAGTGTTGTTTTCGTAGAACGCGAGGCCGAACACACCGATGCCGTTGGTGTCAGCAGCGATACGTGCGAGAGTCTCAGTGTAGTCGCCGTCGATGTCTACGGACAGACCGTCGCCACGGATGGTCATACATGCTTCTTCAGCAGCGTCTTCGTCACCACCGTTGATTTCGAGAATTGCAGCCATCGCGCCAGTGTCTTCACAACCCTGAAGGATTACTTTCTCGTCGAATACTTCGCGGGTGCCGTGCTTGGTGCCCGGGATGAAGGCTTGGATCGGCTGGTCAGCGAATTTTTCGTTTACTTCAGACCAGTTGGTGTTCGGGTTTGCAACCATTGCACCGTCAACTGGCAGTTCAGCAGCAAGAGCAAGGTACCAGTCAGACGGTGTGAACTCGAAGGAGTTACCGTTGATGTCGGATGCGAACACAATGCCGTCATAGCCGATGCGAACTTGGATGATGTCGGTTACGCCGTTTGCAGCGCAGGTTTCAACTTCCGACGATTTGATAGCGCGCGAAGCGTTTGCGATGTCGATGGTGTTCTCGCCTACGCCTTCACAGAAAGCTTTGAGGCCAGCAGACGAACCGCCCGATTCTACAACGGGTGTCGGGAAATCGGTGTTTTCGCCGAATGCTTCTGCAACGATCGAAGCGTAAGGCAGAACAGTCGACGAACCAGCGATCTGGACGTTGTCACGTGCTACTGCAGCAGTTGCGGATACGGCGGCGATCGCCAGGGTCGAGGCGGTCAGTTTCATGAACGACATTAAATAAACTCCTGTCTGTCAGACATGGGTCACACGCGAGCCGCGTGACCTATGCGCTCCACCTAAGGGCGGCGTGACAACCTTTTGTGACACTTTTGTAAGAGTTTTATGACAGCCTAAGATTTTTGCAGAAAACTTCACTCAACAGGCAAAATAACTGCGAACTCAGTACCCTCATTTACTACGGAATTGATCCGAAGGCGCCCGCGATGTCGGCTGATGATATGTTTTACAATCGCAAGCCCAAGGCCTGTGCCGCCAACTTCGCGGCTACGATGGCTATCAACGCGGTAGAATCGTTCAGTCAGGCGGGCGATGTGATGCGCTGCGATCCCTTCGCCATAATCCCGAACGCGCACCGTGATGCCTTGGCCGCGCAAAAGTGCACTTTCTTGGGCCTCATCAATGATGACGTCGATTTTGCCGCCACGTGCGCCATATTTGATCGCGTTTTCGATGAGATTGCGAAATACCTGACGTAATTGATTTTCATCACCTGGAATGAGCGGAACCGTTGGCGGGAAATGTGCAGTGACTGCGACCGCAGCCTTTTCCGCGACAGGCGCAAGCGCAAGGATCGTCGAATTGAGGATCGCATCAAGGTTAACGGGTTGAACGGGGCGAATGCGTTCATTCTCCTCAACCTTACTCAGCGACAATAGGTCCGAAACAAGCTGCGACATCCGCGTGGCTTCTTGTTCCATGATGGACAGAAACCGATCTTGCGCTTTAGGATCATTCCGTGCGGGCCCACGCAGCGTTTCGATAAACCCCATCAGCGCAGTGAGTGGCGTTTTGAGTTCATGACTGACGTTCGCCACAAAATCGCGACGCATTTTTCCCGCATCTTCAATATCAGTGAGGTCTTCGAAGGTGATCAGGACAGAGGTCCCCTTACCCGTTTCAATCGGAGCAATGTTGACCCGAAACGTCGTATCCCGCCCGCTATCGCGCCCAAGGTAGCGTGATTCTTGTTTCGTCTTCGTGCGAAACACCGTCTCAATCGCGTCGAGGATATTGGGTTGCCGTAATCCTGTAATGCAGTGGCGCCCCACGATTTCCTGACCCAACAGGGATCGTGCATGCCCATTGGCAACGGTGATCCGTTCGTCGGGTCCAATGATCAAAGCCACCAGTGGTAGGGCTTGGACGATCTGGGCGGGGGTTGGGATATCTGGTGTCATGCCGCTATTCGTAGCGTCCGTTTGTTTCCCCGCAAGTCTTTTCAACTCCCCCTTAACGGTGATTGCGACATGAGAAATACTCCGTATAATTGTATACGCAGTCGATGTATCTGACTGCATCACGAACGACTAAGAGTGGGGAAATCGGGGATGGGAACCCTAAAAGCAACGCGCCTGCGCAGCACTGCGCAGAGATCTGTGATGCTTGTGATTGGACAGAAATCCGAGTGGGCTGATCCGGGTATTGCTGCCGAGGTTGCCGATTATCACTACGTCGATTTTTCTGACTTAGACCATACTCTTATGGCGCGTATTGAACCCGACACAGTCGTGTCGTCCCTCTTTGGTCGAGGGTTTGATGCGATTGATATTGCAAAGCAACTTTACCGACTTGGGTTTACGGGTCGCTACCGCGCGCTCACGGGGAACCTGCCCAACCCCGACATGATCCGTCGCGAAGTCGCACAAGTTGCACCGGGTTTGGATTTTGACGTTCTGAACTTCTTAGCGCCCAAAATCACTCTGCATTGATCGCTCTGAGCCCTTTGCGATAACGCTCTGCGTTTTTCTGATAACTCAACGCCGATCTGGTCAGACCTTCGATGGCGTCGTCGGCCAAGGTTCGAATGATCTTACCGGGTGCGCCCATGACGAGCGACCCATCGGGGATCACTTTGCCCTCGGTGATCAACGCCCCTGCCCCAATAAGGCAGTTTTTCCCGACCACAGCGCCGTTCATCACCATAGCACCCATCCCGATCAATGTGTTGTCGCCGATAGTGCAGCCGTGAAGCATAACCTTGTGACCGATAGTGCAGTTTTTACCGATGGTGAGCGGATACCCCATATCGGTATGCAGCACGCTGTTTTCTTGGATATTGCTACCCTCGCCGAGCGTGAGCATTTCGTTGTCACCGCGCAGCGTTGAACCAAACCAGACCGAAGATTTCGCGGCCAGCGTCACCTTGCCGATCAAGTTCACATCGTCAGCAACCCAAGCGGTGTCATCTATAATCGGGGCGATTCCGTCGAGTTCGTAAATCATCTGGCTTCAAACTCCTTGTTCAATCCGCGGACAAATTCATTGAGGCCCGGTTGACGATTAGCACGGGACCGTTCCGCCATGAGGATCGTTTTTAGTTCGGCTTCGGCTGCATCCACGTCGCGGTTCACGATCACATAGTCATATTCGGCCCAATGGCTGATCTCATCGCGGCTTTGGGCCATGCGGTTCGCGATCACCTCATCGCTGTCTTGTGCACGTCCACGTAGGCGCGATTCCAGATCAGCGATCGACGGAGGCAGAATAAAGATCGACACAACGTCATTGGCCAAGGCAGAGCGTCTGATTTGTTGACCGCCTTGCCAATCGATGTCGAAAATCGTGTCACGACCAGCCATCATAGCTGTTTCAACAGGACCTTTCGGTGTGCCGTAGTAGTTCCCGAAGACTTCCGCATGTTCGAGCATTTCACCCGCATCGACCATCGCTTCAAATTCGGACTTGGTTTTAAAGTAATATTCGACACCGTCGGTTTCGCCGGGACGCGGATTACGCGTGGTTGCCGAGACCGAAAACGAAAGTGTCGGGTCCCACGCCATCAAACGTTTCGCCAATGTGGATTTCCCTGCCCCTGACGGCGAGGACAAAATGATCAAGAGACCACGGCGTTGGATGGCAGACATCAATTACTCCACATTCTGAATTTGTTCGCGCATCTGTTCGATGACGGCTTTTAACTCTAGCCCAACGGCCGTGAGCCCAACAGCCTGAGATTTCGAACACAGGGTATTGGCTTCACGGTTAAATTCCTGCGCGAGGAAGTCGAGCTTGCGTCCCGCAGGGGCCGGATCGCTGATTAATCTACGGGCCGCATCGACATGGGCACGAAGGCGGTCCAATTCCTCAGTTACGTCTTGTTTTACCGCAAGAACAGCGAGCTCTTGGGCCAGCCGTTGATCATCGACCTCTGCAATATCGTCGAGCACACGTTTCATCGCAGAGGTAAGTGCAACGCGAACATCGGCCTTGCGCTCTTCGGCAGTAATTGACGCCTTTTCAATGAGTTCTTCGATCCTATTGAGGTGGTCAGTCACAACCGCATGCAACGCCCGTCCTTCGGTTGCCCGCATCGCGGCGAAATCGTCGAGCAAGGGGCCAAAGTCATCGATCAAGTGTTTCAGAAGGTCGTCGTCATCCTCGGACAGGTTCGTCGGAACGAAAACGCCTTTGATATTGAGGATTTCAACCGAGGTCGGGGTGTTGACCTGTAGCCCCATTGCTGCGGCCCGTGCATCGATGCGGCCAAGTGCCTCCAAAGCGCGGTCCAACGCTGCGGTGTCCACATCCAGTTTTTTATCTGTCTCGTCCCGCGTAAGGCGCAGGTTCAAGGTGATGTTCCCCCGCGAAAACCGTTTGTTCAGCGACGTGCGCACCGATTGTTCCAGCCCTTCAATGCCGTCTGGGAGGCGTAGGCGAAGGTCGAGTCCCCGTGCGTTCACGCTTCGAATGTCCCAACTCCATTGGGTTGCGCCATGTGCGCCCGTTCGGCTGGCGAATGCGGTCATTGATCGGATCACGATGGCCTCTCCTTTTGTTGCCAATGGCTTAATGCAAATTGGGGCACTGCGGCAAGTGGCGCGACGGCCTGTTAACCTTGATGTGCGAAGGGTCGTGTCAATTTGAATGAATTGTTTTATGAATTTGAATCACCCGTTAAGGATGTGCGACATGGACACGCCACACCAAACCAATAGCGAAACGCTCAAGGTGCTTGAGGCCTATTGGCATGAATTGCGCGGCCCTAAAACGTTGCCTGAACGTCGTGCCATTGATCCAACGCGAATTGACGCGGCTCTGCCCTATTCCTTTATCTTGGAACGTGTGGCCCCGGGTGTAGGGCGGTTGCGTGTCAGCGGTCAAAAAATCAACGACCTGATGATGATGGAGGCGCGCGGCATGCCTCTGTCCATGCTGTTTGAACCGACCGAACGGGATCGTTTGCAGACCTATGTTGAGGCGTGTTTTGCCGATCCAGCGATTGTCGAACTGTTACTGACCACTCAACGTGGCCTCTCGCGGCCAAAGTTTACAGGGCGGCTCCTCTTGATGCCGCTCGCGGGTGTGAACGGAATCCCGACGCGGGCATTAGGTGCGATTGTGACTGAGGGAATTCAGGGCCGCAGCGCACGTCGGTTCTCTATCGAAGGCCCAGCCCCTGTTCGTCACGAAAAGATCAATATTGCCCCCATGCAGGCTTTTGATCAGGCGCTCTATGCGGGTGAACGAAAAAGGCCGACCCAACGGCCGGCCCTTCGTTTGGTTGTCGACAACGACCGCGATTAAGCGTTTGCCGCTGCTGCCAGTTTTTCGCGACGCGCAGAGAGTTCTTCCGCAACAAGGAACGCAAGCTCCAGAGATTGCGACGCGTTCAGACGCGGGTCACATGCTGTGTGGTAACGATCGCTCAGATCCTCATCGGTCACAGCGCGAACACCGCCGGTGCATTCGGTGACGTCTTTGCCTGTCATTTCGAAGTGTACACCACCCGGGATCGATCCTTCAGCGTTGTGAACTGCAAAGAATTCGCGGACTTCACGCAGTACGCTGTCGAATGGACGGGTTTTGTAGCCTGTCGACGACTTGATCGTGTTGCCGTGCATCGGGTCACAGGTCCAAACAACATTTGCGCCTTCTTCCTGAACAGCTTTGATCAGGCGTGGCAGATGTTCACCGACGTTGCCTGCACCGAAACGCGCGATCAGGGTCAGACGACCTGCTTCGTTCTGTGGGTTCAGCGACGCCATCAACGATTTCAGGTGACCAGAAGTCATCGAAGGACCGCATTTCAGGCCTATCGGGTTCTGAACGCCTTTGCAGAATTCAACGTGCGCGCCATCAGGCTGACGGGTACGGTCACCGATCCAGATCATGTGACCCGAACCTGCAAGCCATTTGCCCGAGGTCGAATCCAGACGGCAAAGCGCTTCTTCGTATTCCAAGAGGAGCGCTTCGTGGCTGGTGAAGAAGTCGACGGTCTGCATCGCATGGTTCGCCTCATCACGAATGCCAGCAGCGTTCATGAAATCAAGCGTATCGCTGATGCGGTTTGCCAGTTCGCGGTAACGCTCTGCCTCAGGCGACGCGGTAAAACCAAGCGTCCAAGAGTGCACTTTGTGCAGGTCGGCATAACCGCCTGTCGAGAATGCGCGCAGAAGGTTCAGCGTTGCAGCGGCCTGCGTGTAGGCCTGCAGCATACGGTCTGGATCAGGAATACGAGCCTCAGGCGTGAAGTCGAAACCGTTGACGATATCACCACGGTAGCTCGGCAGTTCCGCGCCATTGATCACTTCGGTCGGTGCCGAACGCGGCTTTGCCATCTGGCCAGCCATACGACCTACTTTGACCACAGGAACCTTCGCACCGTAGGTCAGAACCATTGCCATCTGCAGCATCACCTTAAAGGTGTCGCGGATGTTATCAGCCGAAAATTCAGCAAAGCTTTCAGCGCAGTCACCGCCCTGAAGAAGGAAGGCCTCGCCACGGGAAACTGCACCCAGTTTCGCTTTGAGTTTGCGTGCCTCGCCAGCAAAGACCAAGGGCGGATAGCTTGCCAGCTTCGCTTCTACAGCGTTCAGCTTTGCCTCATCCGTATAGTCGGGCATCTGAACCCGCGGTTTTGCACGCCAGTCCGTTTTCTGCCACTCGGTCATTGTCTCGCTCCGTTTTGCGTTCAAATTCGACCCGCATAATCGATTTTAGCGGTATCAGGACGCGTTTATAGCTTCTGACTTTGACACGGCAACGTAAAAATCACTTTGCTCAATTTGTGACCTGTCCTTTAGCGACACTGGGGTCGCAAACAAACAACTCTTGCCTTTGTCGAGAAAAAGATGTTGTGGTCGAAAATCACCTCCGTTTTCGAGACCCAAATGGACACAGAAATTCAAATCGTCGAAGTCGAAGCGCCCAAGAAAGCAAAGCGTTTTGTCTTCGTGCTCTTGGAACAATTTACTATGCTGTCCTTTGCAAGCGCGGTGGAGTGTTTGCGCATTGCGAACCGCATGTCGAATGCTGAGCTGTATTCATGGGCTCTCGCGGGTGATGGCGGCGAAATGGTCGCCTGTTCGAACGGAACTGAATTTAAGCTGCAGATGGACCTCGATGAACTCACCCGCGACGATGTTGTTATCGTGTGCGGTGGAATCGATGTTCAAAAAGCCACGAACAAACGCGTGCTGAATTGGCTCCGTCGTGAGGCGCGTCGTGGCGTGGTCATGGGCGGTCTCTGCACGGCGAGCTATGCGCTGGCAAAAGCGGGTCTCCTTGATGGAAAACGTGCGACGATCCACTGGGAAAACCAAGACAGCTTTGCCGAAGAATTCGAAGAAGTTGACCTGACGAAATCGGTTTTCGTCGTCGACGGAAATCGCATTACGGCTGCGGGTGGCACGGCCTCCCTCGATCTTATGCTGAAAATCATCGCGGACGATCACGGTGAAGAGCTCGCCAGCGCAGTGGCAGATCAGCTGATCTATTCGTCGATCCGCACCGACCAAGACACGCAACGTTTGTCCATCCCGACCCGCATCGGTGTTCGCCATCCAAAACTGAGCCGCGTGATTCAGATGATGGAACAGAACATCGAAGAGCCAATCAGCCCAGCGACCCTCGCCAAAGATGTGGGCATGTCGACCCGCCAGCTAGAGCGCCTCTTCCGTCGATATCTTACACGGTCGCCAAAGCGCTATTATATGGAACTGCGTCTTCAAAAAGCGCGGAACCTGCTGATGCAAACCGACATGAGTGTGATCAACGTCGCTCTCGCCTGCGGCTTTGCCTCACCGTCGCATTTTTCGAAATGCTATCGTGCGCATTACCAGACCACACCCTACCGCGAACGCGGTGCACATGGGCGTCGCGACTAGTCAAATCTCTGCTTTCTTGACCGTTTTAGGCGTCTCGCAGGCTAATTGACGGAGTTTACACCCGTCTGCGGGAAAATTCACCTTGCGTCACCGCTTCACTTTTCCAAATGGTCCAATTAGCTTCACTACAGGATAAGAACATCCGATAGGGAGTCTAAAAATGAAAAAACTGCTGCTGGCCACTGCGGCCACCGCTCTGGTTGCTGGTGCTGCTTCGGCAGACGAAGTGAAACTGGGCGTTATCCTTGGTTTCACTGGTCCGATCGAATCGCTGACACCTGACATGGCTGCTGGCGCTGAAATGGCGATGGCCGAAGTTTCTGCATCGGGCAACCTGCTCGGCGGTATGACTGTTACGCCGATCCGCAAGGACTCGACCTGCGTTGACGCTGCTGCTGCGACCGCTGCTGCCGAAGAACTGATCGCTGAAGGCGTTGCTGGTATCTTTGGTGCTGACTGCTCTGGTGTAACCGGTGCGATCCTCCAGAACGTTGCTGTGCCGAATGGCATGGTTATGGTTTCGCCGTCCGCGACCTCCCCGGGCCTGTCGACCGTCGAAGACAACGGTCTCTTCTTCCGCACTGCACCGTCTGACGCACGTCAGGGCGTTGTGATGGCTGAACTGCTCAAAGAGCAAGGCGTTGGCTCGGTCGCTCTGACCTACATCAACTCCGACTACGGCAAAGGCCTCGCAGACAGCTTCCAAGCTGCATACGAAGGCATGGGCGGCACCGTCACTATCTCTGCTGCGCACGACGTTGGCAAAGGTGACTACTCTGCAGAAGTTGCAGCGCTGTCCTCTGCTGGCGGTGAGCGTCTGGTTGTTGCTGGCTACGTTGACCAAGGTGGCGGCGATATCGTTCGCGCATCGATCGACGCTGGCGCATTCGACCTGTTCCACTTCCCTGATGGGATGATCGGTGACGCACTGCCGGCAACTTTCGGTGCTGACATCGACGGTTCCTACGGTCAGGCTCCTGGTTCGGACAACCCTGGTTATCAAGCTTTCGTTAGCCTCGCTAACGGCTTCAACGGTGAAGGCACCTACGCGTCGGAATCCTATGACGCTGCTGCTTTGATCCTGCTTGCGATGCAGGCTGCTGGCTCGACCGATCCGAACGTCTACAAAGAATACGTAGAGTCGGTTGCGAACGCTCCGGGTGAGCCGATCATGCCGGGCGAACTGGGTAAAGCTCTCGAAATCCTCGCAGCTGGCGGCGACGTTGACCTGATTGGCGCGACTGGCGTTGAACTGGTAAACGGCGGCGAAGCTGCTGGTTCCTACCGCGTTGTCACCTTTGAAGGTGGCGAAATGGTAACCGCTGAATACCGCTAATCGTCAGAAATGACGTTCTTTGCGGCGCGGGGTTTGTCCCCGCGCCGTTTTCCATAAGATGAGCGCGATCAATCGCGCCGTTGGGGATCAATATGATTGTCGTCGACAACCTCCATAAACACTTCGGCGGCTTTCATGCCGTTGACGGAGCTTCTCTGAGCATCGAAAAAGGCTCGATCACTGGGTTGATCGGTCCGAATGGTGCCGGAAAAACCACTCTTTTCAACGTGATCGCGGGCGTTCTAGAGCCAACCTCTGGACGCGTGATGATGGACGGTGAGGATATCACTGGCCTGCCCCCGCATGATCTGTTTGGCAAAGGCCTATTGCGGACTTTCCAGATTGCACACGAATTCCATTCGATGACCTGCCGTGAGAACCTCATGATGGTTCCTGCGGGTCAATCGGGTGAAACCCTTTGGAACACTTGGTTTGGTCGTAAGCGTATCGCGGACGAGGAACGCGCCTTGCGTGCGAAAGCCGACGAGGTTCTAGAGTTTCTCACCATCAGCCATCTGGCGGACGAAAAAGCGGGTAACCTCTCTGGCGGCCAGAAAAAGCTGTTGGAGCTTGGCCGCACGATGATGGTCGACGCAAAGATCGTATTCCTTGACGAGGTCGGCGCTGGTGTGAACCGCACCCTCCTCATGACCATTGGTGATGCCATCCTCCAGCTCAACAAAGAGCGCGGCTACACCTTCGTTGTGATCGAACACGACATGGATTTTATCGGCAAGATCTGTGGCCCAGTCATTTGTATGGCAGAGGGCAAGGTTCTGGCCGAAGGAACACTCGCTGAAATCAAGGCCAACGAACAGGTGATCGAAGCCTACCTCGGTACTGGCCTCAAGAACAAAGACAAGGTGGGCGCATGAGCGAACCATTCCTGATCGGGGACAACATGACGGGCGGCTATGGCCGTGGTCCTGACATCCTCCACAATTGCACAATCTCTGTGAACAAAGGCGAAATCGCCGTGATCGTTGGCCCGAACGGGGCCGGTAAATCGACCGCGATGAAAGCGACCTTTGGGATGCTGAACGTCCGCTCTGGTGCTGTGCGCCTTGATGGTGAGGACATCACCAAACTCTCGCCGCAAGAGCGCGTGATAAAAGGCATGGGCTTTGTCCCGCAGGTGCGCAACATCTTCCCGTCGATGACGGTCGAAGAGAACCTCGAAATGGGCGCCTACATTCGCACCGACGATTTCCGCGAGACGATGGAGCAGGTCTATGACCTCTTTCCGATCTTGCGTGACAAACGTTTTCAGGCCGCGGGCGAACTGTCTGGCGGTCAACGTCAGCAGGTGGCTGTTGGCCGTGCTCTGATGACAAAGCCCAAAGTGCTCCTCCTTGACGAGCCGACCGCTGGCGTATCGCCCGTTGTGATGGACGAACTCTTTGACCGTATCATTGAGGTCAGCCGCACAGGTATTCCGATCCTGATGGTGGAACAGAACGCCAAACAGGCGCTCGAAATCGCCGACCGTGCTTACGTTCTGGTTCAGGGCGCAAACGCCCACACTGGCACGGGCAAAGACCTACTGGCCGACCCTGAAGTCCGCCGTTCCTTCCTCGGGGGTTAATATGGATTTCCTCAACGCTGTGGTGGCGATCACCAACCTCCTTATCATTCCCGCAACGACCTATGGCGCTCAGCTTGCTCTGGGTGCGTTGGGTGTGACGCTGATCTATTCGATCCTGCGGTTCTCTAACTTTGCGCATGGGGACACGATGGCCTTTGGCACCGTCGTAACCATTGGCATTACGACGTTGTTCCAATCCTGGGGCATCAGCCTCGGGCCGCTTCCAACCGCCCTCCTCGCCCTGCCCTTTGCCATTGCGATTACGGCTGTTCTTCTCGTCGGCACCGACTTTGCGATCTACCGCTTTTACCGCAAGAAACGCGCTGTTCCGATCATTTTTGTGATGGCATCTTTAGGCGTTATGTTCGTGATGAACGGTCTTATTCGTTTCATGGCTGGCGTGAAGGACCAAACCTTTGACGACGGCACGCGGTTCATCATCAAGGCACGTGATTTCAAAGAGTGGTCTGGTCTCGACGAAGCCCTCTCGCTGCGCACGACCCAAGTCTTGACCCTCGTTGTCGCCATTGCAATCGTGGCGTGGCTGTTCTGGTTCCTGAACAAGACCCGCACTGGTAAATCCATGCGCGCTTTTTCGGACAACGAAGATTTGGCGCTCCTGTCGGGTATCAACCCGAACCGCGTTGTGATGGTGACTTGGGTGATCGTGGCTATGCTCGCGACGACGGCTGGCGTTCTCTATGGCCTTGATAAGGCCTATTCGCCCTATACTTACTTCCAGCTGCTGCTGCCGACCTTTGCGGCCGCGATCGTTGGTGGCCTCGGCAACCCGCTTGGCGCGATTGTCGGTGGGTTCGTCGTGTCCTTCTCAGAGGTCATGGTCACCTACGTTTGGAAAAAGGTCGCGATCTATCTGCTGCCCGAAGCACTAGAGCCGAATGGTCTGCTGCAGTTGATGTCGACCGAATATAAATTTGCGGTCAGTTTCGCGATCCTAGTTGTCGTGCTTCTGTTTAAACCGACCGGCCTATTCAAGGGGCAATCCGTATGACCCAATCCATGCGTGCAATCCTATTCTTTGGCTTCATGGCTGCACTTTTCATCATTGAGGGCAGCACGAACTTCTGGATTTTTTCGGGCTCATGGAACACCTCCTTGGTGATCCTGAACATGGCGCTGGTTTCGGCTGTCATGGCGTTGGGGGTGAACCTTCAGTGGGGCTATGCGGGTCTGTTTAACACGGGCATCATGGGCTTTGTGGCCTTGGGTGGTCTGGCTGTTGTGGTGACCTCGCTTCCGCCCGTGACCGAGAGCTGGTCGGCTGGTGGGTATCGGATCATCCTGGGTCTGATCCTTGGTGCGCTGACGATAGCTGGCACGATCCTGATGCGGATGAAACTGCCCCAAGGTCGTCTGCGTGGCGCATTGACCCTTGCGATCCTGATCGGTGGCTTTTTCCTCTACCGCGCTGTGTTCGATAGCGGCGTTCAGGCGGTAGAGGCGATTGATCCGTCGGTCACAGGGAACATTGGTGGCCTTGGCCTGCCTGTGTTGGTCGCTTGGCCTGTTGGTGGTCTCCTTGCGGCGGGTGCTGCGTGGATTATCGGCAAAACAGCGCTTGGTCTGCGGTCTGACTACCTTGCCATCGCGACACTCGGCATCGCAGAGATCATCGTTGCGATCCTTAAAAACGAAGAGTGGTTGTCGCGTGGTGCAAAGAACGTGAACGGCCTGCCGCGTCCCGTTCCTTACGAAGTCGACCTTCAGCAGAGTGCCGAGTTTGTGGCGAATGCGGCGAGCCTTGGCCTCGATCCCGTGACAGCGTCGACGCTCTACGTAAAGATCGGTTACGCACTGTTGTTCACCGCTGTGCTTGTGACGATTCTCGTTCTGTCGCAGTTGGCGCGTCACAGCCCATGGGGCCGTATGATGCGCGCCATTCGGGATAACGAAACAGCTGCGCGTGCGATGGGAAAAAACGTCACCCGCCGTCACCTCGAGATCTTTATCCTCGGGTCTGCGGTCTGTGGTTTCGCAGGCGCAATGATGACAACGCTTGATGGTCAGTTGACCCCTGCGTCTTATCACCCACTTCGTTTCACGTTCCTCATCTGGGTGATGGTGATCGTTGGTGGCTCTGGCAATAACCTCGGTTCTGTTCTCGGTGGCTTCCTAATCTGGTGGCTCTGGGTCAAGGTTGAACCGCTGGGCCAGTGGCTTGCTCAAGTGTTGACCTATGGCCTGCCCGAAGGTCACTGGGTTGCCGTTCGCATCACAGAGGCCGCAGCGCACATGAGGCTCTTTACCATGGGCTTGGTCCTCCTCTTTGTCTTGCGGTTCAATCCCCGTGGGATGCTTCCAGAAAACTAACAAAGCGGGGCCTCTGGGCCCCGTTTTCATATTTGGCCGCGGGCTTGTCCCTTTTGCTTTTGCCGAATATGCACCATCACGATAAGTAGAGCCGTCGGCACCATAACGAACGCCGATGCTGTGCGTTGGGGGCAGTATGATCACCGTGTTTCGTTTGATGTTTTGGCTTGCGTCGGGGCTCATTGGCTTGACCTTGGCGGCTTTCGTGCTGGCCTATTATTTCGCCTCACGGTCCCTGCCCGATTACAACGAAACAATCGCTGTCAATGGTTTGGGCGCAACGGTCGAGGTTGTGCGCGATAATTCTGACGTGCCGCATATTTTCGGTGAAACCGATCCCGACGTTTTCTTTGCGCTTGGTTTTGCCCATGCCCAAGACCGCATGTGGCAGATGATTACCGATCGCCGTACCGCCCAAGGACGCATGGCTCAGGTGTTCGGGCAATCGATGCTGCCGTCCGATATCCTAATGCGGCGTCTGGATCTTTATAATCTGTCGTTATCGAGCGTTGAGGCGCAGGATGACCAAACCAAAGCTGCACTTGAAGCCTATAGCGCTGGGGTGAACGCATGGTTGACCGAGGTGAACAACGGCGTGCGAGGTCGTGGCGCACCCGAAATGTGGGTGTTCAATCAGCCCATCGCCCCTTGGCAGCCTGCCGATAGTATCGCGCTCTTTAAACTCTATGCCTTCCGTCAAAGCGGCCACCTTCAGGCCGAAGTTCTGCGCGCCAGCGTGTCGCAGCGCATCGCTGACGACCGTATCCATGATATTTTGCCCGAGGTTCCGGGAACGAGCGTCACTGCGCTGCCATCCTATGCGTCGCTTGTTCACGATCTGCCAACTAATGTTGCGTTCGATTGGTCCGACGCTTCGCGCGCGGGTCTTCCTGCCGCTGATTTTTCGGGTGCCTCGAACGCTTGGGCTGCGGGTCCGTCACGATCGACGTCCGGATCGACCCTTCTCGCCAATGATCCGCATGGGATGCTGACCGCGCCATCGCCATGGTATTTGGCACGGTTGGAGCTGTCGACTGGTGGCGTTATTGGCGCAACGATTCCCGGTGTACCTGTGGTGCTCACGGGACGCAGCGCGAGCCTCGGTTGGGGGATCACCAGCGCTTGGGCCGACGATATGGACCTCTACCTCGAAGAGGTCGATGAAAACCAATCCAATCGGTATCGCACCGCGGATGGCTGGGCCGACTTTGTAACTCGCGAAAGCATCATTGAAATCGCCGATGCGCCTGCCGTAACGCTCAAACTCTTATGGACCCAGAATGGACCTGTTCTGCCACCCGATCAATTTAACCTCGCAACCATTCGTCCAGCGGGTCATGTCGTGTCTCTGGCTTGGACGGGGCTGAGCGATCAGGACACCTCATTGTCCGCGGCCATGGGCATCATGCGCTCCCGCTCTGTTCGGTCGGCTATCGCAGCGGGTCAGAACTATATCGCGCCCGCACAAAACCTAATGCTGGCTGATCCGAATGGCATCGCCATGCAAACCATCGGTGCGATCCCGTCGCGCGACGAAGCACACCAAAGCAAGGGCCGCATGCCGACGTATGGCTATCTTCCGCAGAACCAATGGCTCGGCACCCTGCCCTATGACAGCAATCCGTCGATCGTCGATCCCGAGGGTGGCATCATCGGCAACACCAACAACAAGACCAGCACCGCTGCGTTCCCGAACCATGTGTCCTATGTCTGGGGTGACAGTCAGCGTATCTATCGTTGGCAGCGCCTTATGCAGGCGCGAGGCGTTCACACGCGGGAAAGCTTTATCGAGGCACAGCTGGATACGGTCAGCTACACTGCCCGTTCGCTCTTGCCTCTCGTTGGTGCGGACCTGTGGTTCACCGGCGATCCTGCACCCGAAGGCACACCAGAACGTCGCCGCCAGCAGGCGCTCGATATGTTGGCCTCGTGGAATGGTGAAATGAACGAACACCTGCCCGAGCCGCTGATTTATGCGGCATGGATGCGTGCGTTACAGGATCGTTTGATCCGCGATGAACTTGGTGATGTGGCCAATGCCTTTACCCATGTTGATCCTATTTTCATTGAACGGGTTTATCGCGATATCGGTGGTGCCTCTGCTTGGTGCGACGTGATCCAATCTGCACCTGTTGAGACCTGCGTCGACATCGCACGGCAGTCTTTGGATGAGGCGTTGATCTGGATTTCTGAGAACCAAAGCGGATCGCTGGAATCTCTCCGTTGGGGCGACGCGCATACGGCTGTGCATGTGCACAAAACACTCGCAGATGCGCCCATTTTGCGCTGGTTCGTGAATATTCACCAATCGACCTCGGGCGGCGACAACACGCTTTTGCGTGGTCTGACCTCCGGCGTCGACCCTACCCCGTTCCGCAATGTTCACGCTGCTGGGTATCGTGGGGTTTATGATTTTGCGGACCCAGATAGTTCCGTCTTTATCATTTCAACGGGTCAGTCGGGCCACCCGCTCAGCCGCTATTACGATGACATGGGCGAACTGTGGCGACGTGGGGAATACATCCCCATGTCGCTCGATCCATCCCTTGCGCGTGCGGGTGCCGTGGGCGTTACTGTGCTGGTGCCGAACTGATCAGACGCGGGCGTAGCGGTCTTTCTGGATTTGCGTCCATTTGACCGTCATCTGGTAGCCTTCGTCGGTCTGAACATCCGCTTCGACTACGCCTTGCTCAAACAGCCATGCACGTGCTTTGCCTGCGCTAAATGGCAGGGTCAGAACCTCGATCATGTGGTCCGGACGCAGTTTCAATGAAATCGCGTCGAGCAGCGTATCTAAGCCTTCGCCCGTAATCGCCGAAATTGCAAAGATATCTTCGGTACGCTCGGCCTGTGTCCGAACCGCGTCGGCTTGTTCGTCATCAAGGCGATCAACCTTGTTCCAGACTTCAATCATTGGCTCTGTTTCAGCAACGCCAAGTGACTGAAGGATAGTATGAACATCCTCTGACTGTTCTTCGGTCTGTTCGTGGCTGATGTCACGGACGTGAACGATGAGATCGGCGTCGAGAACTTCTTCGAGGGTCGCCCGGAAGGATGCGACCAGTTCCGTTGGCAGGTCAGAGATAAAGCCCACGGTGTCGGAGAGGATGATCTCTTCACCGCTTGGCAAATTAAGGCGACGCATCGTCGGGTCGAGAGTCGCAAAGAGCATGTCTTTGGCAAATACCTCCGCACCGGTCACGCGGTTGAACAGCGTCGATTTCCCAGCGTTGGTGTAACCAACCAGCGCGACAATCGGGAACGGCACCTTAGCGCGGGCCTTGCGGTGCAGTTCACGTGTCTTAACCACTTTGTCCAACTGGCGGCGCAGACGAATGAGCTGTTCGTCGATGGCACGGCGGTCGGCCTCGATCTGTGTCTCACCTGGACCACCCACAAAGCCCAAACCACCACGCTGACGCTCAAGGTGGGTCCAAGCCCGCACTAGCCGTGTGCGTTGATAGGACAAGGCAGCCATTTCGACCTGCAGCACACCTTCGCGGGTACGTGCACGATCCGAGAAAATTTCGAGGATCAGGCCCGTACGGTCGAGGATCTTAACACCCCAGTCCTTTTCAAGGTTCCGCTGCTGAACGGGACTCAGGTGGCCATCGACCAAGACGAGTTCGATCTCTTCGGCTTTGAACTGCTGGTTCAATTCCTCGATCTTGCCCGAGCCGAACAAATAACCCGGCTGCACTTTGGGGAGCGATACGACCGTGGCACCAAAGACCTCCAACGATGGAAGGGCCGCCGCAAGTGCGACAGCCTCCTCTAGCGCCGGAGCAGCAGCACGGCGGTTACGATCTGATTTAATGTCTGGGTGGAGCACCCAGGCCCGCGTTGCAGGCCTGTCCGTTTCCTCCATGATGGTCTTACTCTTCGCCGTCATAAAGGCTGACAGGTGCAGCCGGCATTATCGTGGAGATCGCGCTCTTATACACCAGTTGCGATTTACCATCGCGGCGCAGGAGCACACAGAAATTGTCGAACCACGTGATGTCGCCCTGCAGTTTTACACCGTTCACTAAAAAGATAGTGACCGAGATTTTAGCTTTGCGAACATGGTTAAGAAAAGCATCCTGAAGGTTCTGCTTGTCGGCCGCCATTGATATTATCCTTTATTCTTGTGGCCGCGGACCGGCCTCCGTCTTTGGTGTGAGTATGTCTAACCCGCGAAAGAGATTCCAGCCCCAAAATCAACCATCTATCGTAGGGTCTATTTGCGCCAAAAATCGGGGTTGAAAAGAGCAATAATCGCCAGCGCCTCAAGCCGCCCCAGAACCATCGCAAGCGCCAGCACCATCTTGGCCTCATTGGTCACGCCAGAGATAGAAATCGGTGCCTCAGCAGCGATCTCTACCAAGGGACCAGTGGTAGACAGTGCGGCAACGGCGAGCACCATTGCGTTCTCAAACTGCACACCAGTTAGTGAAAGCGCTGTTAACACGCCTACGATGGATAGCGCGAAGAGCATAAAAAATACCCATGCGATCTGCGCCCCTTGCCGACGAATACGACGCGCTTCTTGGCCCGATCCACCGACCGAGCTGGGGTGCACCAGCCGTTCCAATTCGCGCTCTGAATGGCGGAACAGTGCATATACCCGCAAGAGTTTCACCCCGCCTGCTGTCGTTGCAATCCCACCGCCTGTGATCGACAGGCCAAGCAAAACCAACCCCGGCGTTGAGAGTTCGGACCAATCCGCGACTATCGACCAGTAACGTGATTCAAACCCTGTCGTGGTCAGGAACGACATTACAGTGAACACGCTACCCCAAAGGGCCTTTAGACCTGTGAAAAGCCCGTGGATGCGATGTTCTTCAAGGACGCCAACGTAATGGCGAAGATACAAGAGCGTCGGCACAATCGTGATCAATAAGAGCGCCATTTGAATTTCTGGGTCTTTGCGCAAACGGCCCTTTTCTTGGGCGAGGATATCGCTGCTGAAGGTCAGACGAGAGACCGCAAAGAACATAAAGGCGAAGATCAGTATTTCGCCAAGAACGCCGCCGTTGGCCCAGTACAAACCGCCCGTCGCTGAAATCCCTGAGGTCGACATGGTGGACATCGCGTGGATGAGAGCGACAAAGGGACGTTCACCGACGGCTGACAGACCAACCCAAAGTGCGAATGTCAGCCCGATATAGAGCGGCGCAAGTTGAAGGGTGTAGCGCGTCAAACGCTCGGACGTATTTGCGACCCGCGTGATTTGAACAAAGCTCTGCACAGTGCCCTGAGGTGCACCCGCATTCCGCACCTCGAACCCGCCCAGGTTCATCGGGGCGAGGATCGCGACAGCGGTGATCCAAATAAACAGACCACCCATCCAACCCACGATCGCGCGCCAAAGGTGCAGCGCTGCATTCATCCGCCAAGGGCTGTCATAGAGAGTAGACCCCGTCGTGGTGAAATCCGACACCATTTCGAACCACGCATCAAAAAACGTCGTGCGACCGTGGGCTTCGTGAAATGGAACGGCGAGGAGGATCGGTAGGATCAGGTAGGCGCCGACCAAAGTGATCAGGTGGCTACGCGCCACGCGGCGCGGTTGCTGGCCATGTGTTGCGAACCCGATCAGGGTCGTAAGCAACATGAACAAGATCATCGAATAAAAGAAAGGACGCGCAATCGCGTGGTGCCCATGCGACAATGCAAAAGCCGCAGGCGCAATCATCGCCAGAGACGAGATCCCCATAAGGAGGACAAAAAACGGAAGGTCTGTGATCCGCTTAAGCATCAGAAGAAATCGATCGAAACCTGAAGCAACTGTTCCACTGCAGGAACATCAGAGGTCATCGCAAAGATCGCAACAATGTCCCCTTCTTCTACCCGCAAGTCGCCAGTGGGTTTGAGGTATTTCCGATCACGGAAAATCCCACCGACCAGCACGCCCTCTGGGAAATCAATCTCTCTGATACGTTGTCCAGAAATCGGCGAAGTACCGAGGACATAGGCTTCGATCATCTCGGCTTCGGCATCGCCAATCGAATAAACGGCACGCACGCGACCGTGGCGAATATGACGTAGGATCGACGAAACCGTTGTGGCCCGCGGGTTAATGTAGGCGTCGATGTCGAGCGGCCCCATCAGCGGAACCAATGTCGGATCGTTGGTCAAACAAATCGACATACCAGCGCCAAGAGATTTCGCACGCACCGCTGCCAGCATATTCGTTTTATCGTCGTCCGTAATCGCCAAGACCGCATCCGCGCTGCTTACGTTCGCCTCCTCAAGGAGCGCCGCATTCAAGCCGTCACCATGCAAAACAATCGTCCGCTCTAGGGCGTCAGCCGCAATCTCAGCTCGCGCACGGTTCTTCTCGATGACCTTCACACGAACGCGGTCCGTGCTGGTTTCCAAAGCACGCGCCACAGCGAGGCCGACATTGCCCCCACCGATGATCACCACACGCTCCTGTTTGACGTTGGTTTTGCCAAAAACCTCTAGCGTTCGTGTTACGTCATCGGTGCTGGTAAAGACATAAACATCATCGCCCGGAAATATCTGATCGCCTGGCGCGGGTGCGAACAGTGTTCCCTCGCGGCGAATACCGACAACAATAGCGCGTAAGGTGGAAAACAGGTCGGTCAACTGGCGCAGTGGCGTGTTGATAACGGGACAATCCTCGCGGACGGTGATCCCCAAAAGCTGTGCCTTCCCCTCAAAGAAGTTCTCAGTGTCAAAGGCCGCTGGCGATGACAACCGCTGCAGTACGGCCTCGGCCACTTCGCGTTCAGGGCTGATCACCACATCGATGGGCAGATGATCGCGACGATACAAATCGGAATAGATTGCGTCCAAATAGCTTTGTGCCCGCAAGCGTGCGATCTTGCGCTGAACGGCAAACACGGAGTGCGCCACCTGACAGGTGACCATGTTCACTTCATCAGAATGCGTTGCGGCGATGATCATCTCTGCATCCCGCGCCCCTGCCCGTTCGAGCACGTCAGGATAGGATGCAT
Organism: Aestuarium sp.; assembly: GCF_023253315.1. Taxonomy (NCBI): domain Bacteria; kingdom Pseudomonadati; phylum Pseudomonadota; class Alphaproteobacteria; order Rhodobacterales; family Paracoccaceae; genus Aestuarium; species Aestuarium sp. The sequence goes on along the minus strand of NZ_JALRGW010000004.1, from coordinate 129,502 downwards.
GTCCAGTTACGCCGTTCACGTCCAAGGTCTCTGTCGCGCGGCGCACCAGCTCGGGGTTGTTATCAACAACGGTTACGTCGTTTCGTTCCGAAGACAGGTGGCGCGCAATCTGCCAACCAACCTGACCAGCGCCACAAATGATAACTTTCATGACCGAGCTTCCTAATATCTTGGTTGGGCTACAAGTGGCAGATGCACAGGAAAGGGTCAATGGAAGCCCTCTCTTTGACGCTCAGGTAAGGAATTCCTTACTAATCCATAGCGTGTATTGGATTAACTATCGTCATGCTTGAATTGTAAGAATAAAATTCGCAGCACATTATCCAGTAAGAAGAGTTTAGTGATGTCAAAACTACATCGTTCAATGGTTCAATCGACCGGTCGGATTGCTCAAAAGGCAAAAACTAGAAACCAACTTTTGAACGCCGCCCGAGAGTTGATGGCTGAACAAAGCGTGGTCACCGTTGCAACTGTTGCCGAACGCGCAGGGATTTCCACCGCGACAGCCTACCGGTATTTTCCAAACCCAGAGACGCTCCAACTCGAAGCCGTCACGAGCCAAGACATTGGAGCGCAGGCCGACTTTATCCAGCATTTTCAATCGAACTGCACTGAGGATTTGTCTGTCATTGATCGCGTCAATCTCGCCAATCGTATCGTGATTGATTTCGTGATGCGAAATGAGGCTGGATATCGGTTGTTTATCGCGAAAACTCAGGAAAAATTGGCATCTGCCGCGAATTCTGACGTATCGGCTATTCCCTACGCGGCACGGCGTTTGGCTCTGATCCGCTTGGCGATGGACCCGCTGCGCCAGAAGCTCGGAACCTCTTTCTATCAGGCCTGCGATATGGTGTTTGTCGCATCTGGACCTGAGGTCTACTTCATGCTTCGCGATACCTGCCGCCACAGTGCGCAGGACGCAGCGCGCAGCATCGAAAACAATCTGCGCGCTATCATTTCATCGTTCTAACAGCAATTAATCCTGTTCGATTTGGGCGATCCGTGCGCCCGCCTTGCTGGTCGTCACAACGCCTAGAGATTTCAATTTGCGGTGTAGCGCGGACCGTTCCATCCCGACAAAGGACGCGGTGCGGCTAATGTTGCCGCCAAATCGGTTAATTTGGGTCAGCAGATATTCACGTTCGAACAGTTCACGTGCTTCGCGAAGCGGCAAAGTCGCAAGCGCCCCAGACAGAACGATCCGCCCTTCGGTCGCAGCACTCTCCTCAACATTTGGAAGCTCCTTAGCACTGATCGGCTCGGAACTATCGCCAAGGATAAGAACGCGTTCGATCACGTTCTTCAACTGACGCACATTCCCTGGCCAAATCATCGTTTGGAGCATGGCGCGGGCATCTTCGGACAGCGCCCGCATAGGCAGGCCCTGCGACTTATTCAGTTCAGCGATAAAGTGTTCTGCCAAAAGCGGAATATCATCGCGCCGCTCTTCCAAGGTCGGAACCTCAATCGGCACAACGTTCAGACGGTGATAGAGTTCTTGGCGGAAATTACCCGCCTCAATCTCGGCATTCAAGTCACGGTTGGTAGATGAGATCACACGAAGATCAACTTCGATCACATCGGAACCGCCGACGCGAGAGAACTTTTGATCAACAAGGACGCGTAAAATTTTGGTCTGTGTTCCCAATGGCATATCGGCGATTTCATCGAAATAGATGACGCCACCATTCGCCTGCTCCAGTAGCCCTTTCTCTAAGCCGCGCTCGGTGCCTTCGCGTCCGAACAGAACTTCTTCCATGCGATCTGGATCAATCGACGCAGAGCTGACCACTACAAACGGAGCGTCCGCGCGGTTCGAATTCGCATGGATGTACCGCGCTGCGATTTCTTTGCCCGCACCAGGACCACCCGTTAACATCACGCGGCCATTGGATTTTGTGACCTTATCCAGTTGCGATTTCATGATGCGGAATGTTGCGCTATCGCCTAGCATTTCCGCCGTCGGGCCATCAGACCGTTTCAGGGCGATGTTTTCGCGACGCAGGCGCGATGTTTCCATTGCTCGTTTAATAACGACCAGCAACTGATCAATATTAAAAGGCTTTTCGATGAAATCGTAGGCGCCTTGTTTGATCGCAGCGACTGCAATCTCAATGTTGCCGTGGCCAGAAATGATCACAATCGGAATTTCGGGATGGTCTTTTTTCACCTTCGACAAAATGTCGATCCCGTCCATGTGGCTGTCTTTGAGCCAAATATCTAGGATCATCAACGCTGGTTTTTCTGCCGCGATTGCGCCCATGCATTCATCTGCATTAGCAGCCATACGGGTCGAAAAACCCTCGTCTTTCAAAATGTCCGAGATGAGTTCGCGGATATCGCGTTCGTCATCGGTGATTAAAATATCGCCCATAAGTCCCTCATAAACTCACGTTTTCTGGTCTTGCGGTACCGCCGCCAGCACAGGTAGATCAATAACAGCCATCGCGCCAAAATGGCCGGTGCCGTCATAGGTTTCGGCGTCCTCAAGTGTGAGAGTGCCGCCATGTTCTTCGATAATTTTGCGCACAATCGGCAGGCCAAGGCCGGTGCCCTTGTCGCGGGTGGTGACATAGGGTTCGAACAGTCGCGCACGATCCTCAGGCAAACCGATGCCGTTGTCCGAAATCGTGATACGCGCCAATCCGCTATCAACGGCCATCGTCACGCGGATCTCTGGCGTAAAATCTGATCCCAGCTTTTCCTGTCGCGTCTCAATGGCTTCACCAGCGTTTTTAATCAAGTTCGTCAGGGCCTGCCCAATCATTGTCTGATCAATTTCGGCATCTACGTGATCAGTTGGGAGGTCACTTACAAACTTAACCGTCGGCTGGCCAACTTCTTGAAGTGAAACGGAATCCTTGAGTAGCTTCACCAAATCGAAGGTCGTTTTGACGGGTTCTGGCATCCTAGCGAATTTTGAGAACTCGTCGACGATGCGCCGCAAGTCACCCGTCTGCCGAACAATGACGTCCGTCATTTGTGTCAGGCTGTCGCTTTCGTCACCAACTTTAGGCCCGAATTTTCGTTTAATCCGTTCCGCAGACAATTGAATCGGCGTCAGCGGGTTTTTAATTTCATGCGCAATCCGCTGGGCTACATCACCCCAAGCTGCAGTGCGCTGAGCGGTCACGAGGTCGGTCACGTCGTCAAACGCCACAACATACCCTTCGAGCGCAGCTTCGCCCTCGCCTTGGATTTGCGCACGCCGTGTACCCATGCGAACCAGCAAAGTTTCTTGTTTACCGGACCTTATCAGGTTCAGCTGCTCTTGAACGACTTCGCGTCCTTCGGTGCGTAGGACGTCAAAAACGGGGCCGAATTCTGGGACGGCGACTGACAGAGCCACATCTTTTTGCATGCTGTCGATATCGAGCAATCGACGCGCCGAGCGGTTTACAAAACTGATATTTCCATTGGGATCGAGGCCAATAACCCCCGACGTAATCGACCCAAGCACAGAGTCGAACAACCTTCGGCGACCCTCAATCTGCTGCGTGTTCTCCAGCAACTCCGTTCGTTGCGCCTTAAGTTGCTCTGTCATCTTGTTGAAATCGCGACCCAATTGCGCGATTTCATCATCACCTACGATCTCTGGAACACGAACATCTAGATCACCTTCACCCACACGGTGCGAGGCTGTCACAAGGCGACCAACTGGCCGTGCGAGGCGTTCCGCGAACCAAAGTCCTAGCCAAATCGCGGCAAGGATTAGGATTGATGCGAACCCGAGGTAAACGAGGCCGAATTCAAAGAAGAGCCGCCCACGTTCGTTCTCTAACTGATTGTAAAGGCCAACAGTTTGTTCAGTTTCGTCGAGAAGTGACAGAACGCTCCCGTCGACTGCGCGGCTCACATAGAGGTAACGATCAAGGTAGCTTTCTAGCGGAATAACGATCCGAAATTCGTTGTTATCCCAGTCCTCGATCAAAAGTTGTCCTTCGGCATCAGCAACGGCAATCTCTTCGGGTGTGAGGCGTTCGAGATCAAACTCGTAAGACCCCACGGCGCGGGCACGAAAATCACCTGCGCTATCGATCACAAACGCTTCAGTAAGGGTGCGGTCGATTTGGGGTTGAACGGCGGCGAGTGCCTCGCGGATTTGGCCATCAGTCATGAATGGAGTCGCTTGGCGTTTGAGGTTGAGATACCCCGCCAATGCCTCCCCATCGCGGGTCAATTCACGACGGTGCTCGTCCTTATAAGCCTGCGCCGCGGAGAGTGAGTTGTTCAGAACATTCCCAACGCGTTCCGAAAACCACCCCTCAAGGCCCATGTTGATCGACAGAACCGCGAAAATAGCGACCATGACCGTCGGGATCAGCGCCAAGAGTGCGAAAACTCCTGTCAAACGAAGGTGAAGGCGAGAGCCTGCAGATCGTGCGCGACGGGCTGCGACCATTTTCGCCACGCGCTGCATGACGAGCGATGCAACGACGAGAATGTAAACAAAGTCAGCAAGCAAGACGAGACGCAGCGAATTATCCGCAGCGCCCTGATCCAGGGGTCCCAAAACAACAAAGGTAAGCGCCACAAGAGTTGGCCCTAAAAGAACCAACCCGAGCGTTGCAGCGTTCTGAACCGAACGCTTTCGTCTCCACCAGCTGAACTGGCTGAGGATTTGACCCAAGAGGGAGTGTTGCACCCGCTCGTCCTGTAAAATGCGAGGTTTTCCCCGCTACCGCCTTATGTGGTCAAAAGGTCATTGCGACTCTTCCGCCACTGTTGTGTGGCTAATTTACATCAACTTACGGCGCCGTGTCACGCGGATATCGAGCTCGGTGATCTTCTTTCTGAGCGTATTTCGGTTGATCCCGAGAAGATCGGCGCATTTCGCCTGATTGCCGCCTGTCGCATCCAGTGCAATCTCGATCAACGGCGTCTCAACTTCGCGCAAAATACGTTGATGCAGCCCTGGAGGCGGCAGCACGCCGCCATGTAAATCGAAATACCGACGCAAGTGTTTGGTCACCGAAGCCGAGAGTTTGTCACCAGAGTCGCCACTGCGCAGCGGCTCCATCGCAGGCTGGTTGCTGAGGATCATCTCCATTTCACTGCGCGTGATTTCTTCCTCGGCAGCAGTCGCAACCAATCGACGCATGGCGTTTTCCAACTGACGCACGTTGCCAGGCCAGCTGTAAGCACGGGCCAAATCCAGCGCCCCTTGGGACAGACGGCGTGCAGGCATGCCGTCACGCTCTGATTTCGATAGGAAGTGTTCAGCAAGGATGGCAACGTCATCAACCCGTTCGCGAAGCGATGGAACGGCGATCGTTACGCCCGATAGACGATAGAACAGGTCCTCGCGGAATTCACCGGACTCCATCCGCGACATCAGGTCAATCTGGCTTGTCGCCATGATCCGCGGCGCGTTTTCGCCCAAGGCATCCAGCATCCGGACAATCCGCGCTTGGGCGTCGTGGCTCAGGTCGCCGACCTCATCAAAAAGAACCGAACCGCCTTTGGCACGTGCGATCACTGTGCTGGGGCCGTCCATCCCGTCAAGGTCAGAGGGCGCCACCACCACAAACGGCAGGCTCCGACGGTCAGAGAGGTCATGAATTGCGCGGGCAATAAGAGATTTTCCCGTGCCACTTTCCCCCGTGATCAGCACGGGAAGCGGTGTGTTCATCACGCGTGCGACAAGCCGATAAAGCGCCTGCATCGCAGCTGTTCGACCGACCAGAGGCAAATCCCCCGCACGCTCATCGCTGTCACTACGCGGCACGGGCGCACGGCGTTTGACTTCCAGCGCACGCGCCGAACGTTTCATCAGGTCAGGTAGGTCAAACGGTTTCGGCAGGTAGTCATAGGCATCTGCCTCAGCCGCTTGGATCGCTGTCATAATCGTGTTCTGTGCCGAAATCACGATGACAGGCAGACCCGGTCGAAGCTCTGCGATCTTGGGCAGCTGTTCCAGACCATTGCCGTCGGGCATAATCACGTCGGAAATAACCAGATCGCCCTTCCCTTCCTCGACCCAGCGCATGAGCGTCACGATCGACGACGTGGCGTGGACCTTACAGCCTGCTCGCGTCAATGCTTGGGTCAAAACGGTGCGAATTGTGCGGTCGTCATCGGCGACGAGGACTGTGCCGTCCATTAGGTCTCTCCGTCAGTCAATTGAAGGTCTTTGGGCGCAAGAGGTAGTGAAATGCGGAACAAGGTGCGTCCGGGAACGGAGTCCACCGAAATCCAGCCGCCAACGTCGGCGATCAATTTCGAGACCAGCGCAAGACCAAGGCCCGTTCCGTTCTCCCGTCCCGAAACAAAGGGTTCAAATACATCTGCCGCGATTTCGGGTGGCAGTCCGGGGCCATCGTCGATCACCTCGATCTGAAGCGGCAACCGTGCATGGGTGCCGTCAGGCCGACGTACGCGCAACGACGGATCATAGAAGGTCCGTAGACGGATTGTGCCGCCCGCACTGCCAGCCTCGGACGCGTTTTTCAGTAGGTTCAGGAACACCTGCAGTAACTGGTCCGCATCCGCCATTGTTTGAGGCAGCGACGGGTCATAGTCCTCGACGAACATCATATGCGCGCCAAACCCGATTGAAGCTGATTGCCGTGCGCGATCCAAGATGTCGTGAATGTTCACGGGCTTTGCGACAGGTGGGCGAAGGTTCCCGAATTGCTCGACCTGCTCCAACAGTTTCACAATACGGCGGCATTCATCGACGATCAGGTCGGTCATTTCCTGATCCTCGGAATTGAGGTTCATCGACAACAGCTGCGCCGCACCCGTAATCCCCGCCAGCGGGTTCTTGATCTCGTGTGCCAGCATTTCAGCCATACCAATGGCGGACTTTGCGGCCTTACCCGACGACGTGTTGATCGTCATACGGCTCGCGATTTCGCGCGGTGAGATCATCATCACCATCTGGTCTTCGGTGCCTTGGAGCGGAGAAAATTGGATGTTGCATTGCATCGGCGGGCGTTCACCCGATCCCACATCAATGTCGTTTACAAAGAGTGACGTTTTGTATTTCCGCGCCCGTTCAAAGGCCTCTTCCATCGGCGCATCAATCATCACCTTTTCCCAGACATTCGCGCCTGTAAGTGCCTTGGATGAAAGGTTGAGGAAGCTTTCAGCAGCGGGGTTGCTGTCGAGGATCGTGTCATCCCCACCCAGCAACAAGGCCGGAACAGGCAGCGAATTCCAAAGGTTTTGATCATTGATCATGCTGCACGTCTTTCCATGTCACATAGTGCGTCGGGCAAAAGACGCAGAACCTGCTCTGGTGTTTTTTCTGTTAACACCGCGCGACGAAGCTCTGCGCTTGGTGCGGCTTGATCCATGTACCAACCCAAGTGTTTCCGCGCGACGCGCCCGCCAAGGTCGATCCCGTAGAATGAAAGGATCGCCTCGTAATGTTTTGAAACTAGGTCGATAAATTCCGCAACGGTCGGCGTTTCTGGCGCTTTGGTGCCAGAAAGATCGGCCGCGATTTGCGCGAGAACCCAAGGCCGCCCTTGGGCACCTCGCCCGATCATCACGCCATCTGCCCCCGATCGATCAAGAGCCTCTTTGGCCGAGGCGCTATCAACAATGTCGCCGTTCGCAATCACGGGGATCGTCACCGCATCTTTGACCGCGCGGATCGCATCCCAATCTGCTTTGCCTTTGTAGAATTGGCATCGCGTGCGGCCGTGGATGGTGATCATCTTGATCCCTGCGTCCTCAGCGCGTTTGGCGAGCGTTGGAGCGTTCAGTAGTGCATCGTCCCAGCCCAAACGTGTTTTGAGAGTGACAGGCACGGAAACCGCATCCACGACGGCCTCAATTAACGTGAGTGCGTGGTCCAAATCCTTGAGCAAGGCCGAGCCAGAGTAACCGTTCGTCACCTTTTTCGCGGGGCAGCCCATGTTGATATCGATCATCCGCGCACCGTTGGCCTCAATCAGCCGAGCAGCCTCTGCCATCCAATAGGCCTCGCGCCCTGCGATCTGAACGGCGGTATTGGCCTGATCGTATCCCAGTTCAGCCTTTTCACGGACACCGGGTTTCGCTTGGATCATTTCCTGACTGGCGACCATTTCGGACACGACCCAACCCGCACCGAATTCACCAACGAGCTGGCGAAACGGCAGGTCAGTGATCCCCGCAAGCGGAGCCAGCGCCACCGTCGGCGTTAGGGTCACATCACCAATCAATAAGGAATCGTTCCGAACCACCAATTTTGCCTATTTGTTGAGCGTTCGGTTCTGATCTAGCCATTTCGCACTCAACCCACAATAAAATCAGCGATAATATTTAGGCATTTGCGTGTTGCTGCTTAATTTTTAATCAAAACGCCCGCAAAGCTATCATGGTTTGCGTGGCCCGCCTGAGGCGCTTAAGACTGAGTAAAACGAACCGAGGTTTTAATGACGACAGCAGCATTGATTGTGGCGGCGGGACGCGGTGTCAGAGCGGGCGGCGATATCCCCAAGCAATGGCAAAGCATCGCGGGCGAGATGATCCTCACGCGGTCTATTGCTCGTTTTTCTAGCTGTGATCTTGTAGTCGTTGTTCTTCATCCCGACGACATGGATCGTGCTACTGAATTGACGGGCTGCCGCTGTGTTGCCGGTGGCGCGACCCGCGCTGCCTCTGTTCGGGCGGGGCTTGAGGCGATGGTTGAAACCGCACCTGATTTCGTATTGATCCACGATGCAGCGCGTCCATTGGTGCCCCAAGCTGTAATTGACCGTGTTGTCGCCGCTCTGACTACCCACCAAGCAGCGGCGCCGGCCCTCGTGGTGACAGATGCCCTCTGGCGAGGGGATGCCGGAACCGTCATTGGCACGCAGGATCGCAATGGCCTATACCGCGCACAGACGCCGCAAGGGTTTCACTACCATCCAATCCTTGCGGCCCATCGCAGCCTAGTTGGCGACGCTGCGGATGATGTGGAGGTTGCACGGCGGGCTGGGCTTGACGTTGCGATCGTGGCGGGCGACGAGACGAACATTAAAATTACGGCTCCCGAAGATTTTGCGTGGGCCGAAGCAATATTGAGGGCCGACATGGATATTCGCACTGGCAACGGGTTTGACGTTCACGCTTTTGAGGACGGCGATCATGTCTGGCTCTGCGGCGTAAAAATCCCGCATGACAAGGCGCTCAAGGGTCATTCGGACGCGGACGTTGGGATGCATGCGGTGACGGATGCGATCTACGGCGCGCTTGGGATGGGCGACATCGGCCAACATTTTCCGCCCTCCGATCCGCAATGGAAGGGTGCCGCCAGCTATATTTTCCTCGAACACGCATGTGCCTTGGCGCGTGAAAACGGCTTTACCATCACTCATGTTGATTGCACGCTGATCTGCGAACGACCCAAGGTCGGTCCGCACGCAGCGGCGATGAAAGCGGAAATGGCGCGGATCATGGGGCTTGATAAGACGCGTGTGAGCGTCAAGGCAACCACATCAGAACGGCTCGGCTTTACAGGTCGCGAAGAAGGTATCGCATCGATTGCAACAGCAACATTGGTGAAACTATGAAAGAACTCGCTCGTCTCGCTGTAACCGTCTTTTACGTCGGCCTCTTGCGCGCTGCCCCCGGCACGTGGGGATCGTTGGCCGCCCTACCCTTTGCTTGGGCGATTTATCAAATCGGTGGCGTTTGGTTCTTTGCTTTTGCGATTGTCGCTGGGTTCCTCAAGGGGCTGTATTTCACGAACATCTACATCGACGGCAAAGAAGATCACGACCCGTCCGAGGTCGTTATCGACGAAGTTGTCGGCCAGTGGGTCGCCCTTGCGCCCGTGATCTACGGTGCATCGATGATGAACATCGACGTAACCCGTCTCTGGCCGGGTTGGGTCTGTGCATTCATCTTCTTCCGCCTGTTTGACATTACAAAGCCCGGCCCTGTTGGTTGGGCAGATCGCAAAGGTGGCGCAATGGGCGTTATGCTCGACGATGTGATTGCGGGTGTCTTTGCCGCGATTGTGACCATCGGCTTTGCGGCGCTGTTTCATCTGGTGCTGATGTGAGCCGCGCTGCCCGCCTTCTCGAAATTTCACGCGCCAAAGGTATCGTCATCGCCACAGCGGAAAGCTGCACAGGTGGGATGGTGTCTGCTGCAATCACCGATATCGCGGGGAGTTCGGCAATCTTTGATCGGGGTTTTGTCACCTACACCAACGATGCAAAAATCGCGATGTTGGGTGTCCGTGCAGAGACGCTTGATGCCTTTGGTGCAGTGAGTGAACAGGTCGCTGATGAGATGTGCCGCGGTGCGCTGGCACATTCCAACGCAACGCTTGCCGTGTCGATCACGGGGATCGCTGGCCCCGGTGGGTCCGACTTCAAACCCGAAGGCCGTGTCTGTTTTGGGATTACCAACGGCACAGAAACACAGACCGAAACCGTTGAGTTTGGCGCCTTGGGCCGCGAAAACGTTCGGCTAGCAGCGCGGGATCATGCGCTTGATCTCTTACTTAGGGCCACAGATTCAGTGTTGCCCTGATTTTAATCGTAGGACCCTGTGACTGCCCAATATTTAATCACTTACAAAACTGCTGAATATTTTATCACGATATTCCGCGATTGCGCCTTTCCTAAGCACTTCGAATCCTGCCTTTGCCCACCATCAACGGGAAAACCCAATTCTGGAGGGGACAATGAACGGAGCGGATACCGCCTGGATTCTTGTGGCCACTGCGCTTGTGCTATTCATGACACTGCCGGGCCTTGCACTGTTTTATGGGGGCCTTGTCCGCGCCCGTAACGTATTGAGTGTGTTCATGCACTGTTTCACAGTTGCCTGTCTGATGAGTGTTCTGTGGCTTGTCGCTGGCTACTCAATTGCATTTGGCGGCGAAGGCGCCTTCTGGGGCGGCCTGTCCAAGATGTTCCTCGCTGGCGTTGATGCAGATACCGTTTCGGGCACCATCCCCGAAGTGCTGTTCTTTGCCTTCCAGATGACATTCGCAATCATCACCCCTGCCCTGATCATCGGCGCATATGTCGAACGTATCGGCTTTGGGTTCGTGCTCGCCTTCTCGGCTGCTTGGATGTTGCTGATCTACGCACCCGTCACCCATTGGATTTGGGGCGGTGGTTTCCTTGCACAGATGGGCACTGTCGATTTTGCGGGTGGTATCGTGGTTCACGAAACCGCTGGCCTCGCAGCGCTTCTTCTCGCGCTGGTCCTTGGTCCGCGTAAGACAAAGCACACCCCTCCGCATAATCCGGGCCTCGTGTTTATCGGCGCTGGCATGCTCTGGGTTGGCTGGTTTGGCTTCAACGGTGGCTCGGCACTGGCAGCAAACGGTTCAGCTGCAATGGCGATCACCGTGACCCACCTCTCGGCTGCGACCGCTTCGCTGTCTTGGGCGCTTTGGGAACGTATTAAATTCGGTCGTGCTTCGCTGGTCTCTATCGTGACAGGTTCGATTGCGGGTCTTGCATCGATCACCCCAGCGGCTGGCTCTGTCGGCCCTGTTGAGGCCCTGATCATCGGCGCAATCGCTGGCGTCCTCTGCCAAGAAGCCGTTGTCCTGATCCGTGACAAACTAAAGATCGACGACTCGCTCGACGTTTTTGCGGTTCACGGGATTGGCGGTATCTTCGGCACGATCATGCTCGCTGTCTTTGGCGCTGCCACATGGACGGCTCAGCTTGGCGCTCTTGCAATCGTCGGTATCTTCACCGTCGTTGGCACGCTGATCATCATCTACGTGGTCAAACTGATCTTCCCGATCCGTGTTGATCTAGAGACCGAAACAAACGGCCTCGACCTATCGGTTCACGGCGAACGCGCCTACGAACTGAACTCCTAAAACGATCAGGGGGCCGATTGGCCCCCTTTTCATTTAGTCCTGTACGAATTTCACCGACCCAATAAACGGCAAATTTCGGTTCCGCTGGGCAAAGTCGATACCGTAGCCGACAACGAATTCATCGGGGATTTCAAAGCCAGTCCAATCCGCCTTAAACGGCACCTCGCGACGCGCCGGTTTATCCAACAGCGCAATCGTGCGTAACCGCGCGGGTTTGCGGGTTTTGAGATACTCAGTCACCTTAGACAGCGTGTGACCTGTGTCGATTATATCCTCGACTACCAGAACATCGCGACCTTCGATCTGACCGCGTAGGTCTTTGAGGATGCGAACTTCGCGGCTGCTCTCCATTCCATCGCCGTAAGATGACGCCTCAAGGAAATCGACCTCAATCGGCAATCCAATCTCGCGCACCAAATCCGCGATAAACACGAACGACCCACGCAAGAGCCCAACGACAACCAGTTTGTCAGTGTCTGCGAACTCTGTCTCAATCACCTTGGCGAGGGCTTCAATCCGGGCCGCAATGGCCTTTGCGGAAATCATCTCGTCAATGACATAAGGACGGTTGGGCATCTGACTCTCCGTTAGTTTCGCCTCTTTGTCTGAAAACAGTCCGCCTATGTCAAAGTCGAATTTGGCTATGTGGCGAAATGGCCCTCTTGCATCGCGGGCTGTGGTCCGTAAGTAAAGACGCGATAAAACCGATGAGGCCAAAATGCCAAGCCACGCTGAGACAAAGGTTCTGCCCTACACCGCACAACAGATGTTCGATCTGGTTGGCGATGTGGCGAGCTACCCAAAGTTCCTTCCGTGGACGGCAGGTGCGCGCATTCGGTCGGTGACTGATCACGGCGATCATGCGGTCATGCTGGCGGACCTCGTCGTGTCGTTCAAAGTCTTCCGCGAAAGCTTTGGGTCGCGCGTCACGCTCTGGCCAGAAAAGATGCAGATCGACACAGCCTACATCGACGGCCCGTTCAAGCACCTGAATTCCGTCTGGAACTTTCGCGATGTTGAGAGTGGCTGCGAAGTCGCATTTTCAGTGGATTTTGAGTTTAAGAACAAACTGCTCCAAGGGGCGGCTGGCATGTTCTTTAACGAGGCGATGTCGCGGATCGTGAAAGCGTTCGAGGACCGTGCGGGCGTACTTTACGCATAAACGAAAACGGCCCGCCGTAGCGGACCGTATGAAGGATTAGGCGAGGCCCAATTTCTTATTTCGCGCGTCCCGCAAACGCGCAAAATCGTCGCCTGCGTGATAGGACGAACGCGTCAGCGGTGTCGCTGAAACCATTAGGAACCCTTTGCCGTAGGCAGACTTTTCATAAGAGCCGAATTCCTCTGGTGTGATAAACGCGTCAACGCGGTGGTGTTTCGGCGTCGGCTGAAGGTATTGGCCAATGGTCAGGAAATCCACATCCGCCGACCGCATGTCGTCCATCACCTGTAGCACTTGCTGCCGCTCTTCACCCAAACCGACCATGATGCCCGATTTGGTGAACATCGACGGGTCGAGCTCTTTCACGCGCTGCAAAAGGCGCAGCGAATGGAAATAGCGCGCCCCTGGACGAACCTCGTGATACAGGCCCGGCACCGTTTCGAGGTTGTGGTTGAACACATCGGGCTTCGCCTCAACAACGATTTCCAGCGCCTCAGGACCACATTTCAAGAAGTCAGGTGTCAGAACCTCGATCGTCGTCTCAGGCGACCGATGGCGCACAGCACGGATTGTTTGCGCGAAATGTTCCGCACCTCCGTCATCCAGATCGTCACGGTCGACAGAGGTAATCACAACGTGGTTCAGGCCCAGCTTTTGCACTGCATCCGCAACACGACCCGGTTCAAACACGTCGAGAGCGTTCGGTTTGCCCGTCGCTACGTTACAGAATGTGCAGCCACGGGTGCAAATCTCGCCCATGATCATCATGGTGGCGTGACCTTGGCTCCAGCATTCGCCAGCGTTCGGGCATGCGGCTTCTTCACAGACGGTCGCGAGCTTGTGGTCGCGCATAATAGCGGCGGTTTTCTTATACCCGTCAGAAGTCGGTGCCTTAACACGGATCCACGACGGCTTTTTCGGCTGAGCGTTGTCTGGGCGGTGCGCCTTTTCAGGGTGCCGCTGATCCGGAATTTTAAGATCGCGCATGGGACCTCCTCCTGAGCCATGATGGAACCGAAATAGTCTCTTTATGAATTGAAAGCAATGAATGGCAGCTATGCGCCATTTGAGGGTTCGGTCTGAATTGTGGCTTGGGTAGAATCATTCTAAACAGCGGACAGAATTGCTGCACTGCAGAGCAACCTTTTAGGAGAGACAGATGAAAGTTGGTTACACGCTTCCCGACGTAACGTTTAAGACCCGTGTTCGTGATCAATCCGTTGGCGGCCCGAACCCGTTCCGCTGGCAGGACATGACCACTGCGGATTATTTTGCGGGCAAGCGCGTTGTTCTTTTCTCGCTGCCGGGCGCGTTCACCCCGACCTGCTCGACATACCAACTTCCGGGTTTTGAGAACGGTTTTGCAGATTTCGCGGCAGAAGGCATCGATGAAATCTACTGCATGTCCGTGAACGACTCGTTCGTGATGAACAAATGGGCGCAGGATCAGGGTCTGAAAAACGTCAAAGTCATTCCTGACGGTTCGGGCGAATTTTCCCGCCGCATGGGTATGCTGGTGCGCAAAGATAACCTCGGCTTTGGTCTGCGCTCGTGGCGCTATGCCTGCGTTGTCAATGATGGCGTGATCGAAGCATGGTTCGAAGAGCCGGGCCTCAGCGACAACCACGGTGAAGACCCTTACGGCGTATCTTCGCCTGAAACCGTGATGGCGTGGCTCAAAGAAGCCAACACAACCGCAGCAGCCTAAGGCTGACTGACGTGTCGGGCATGGGTCAAAAGCCCCTGCCCGGCATTTGTTAGAATACCCGCCAATTCGGTAAACCACCCATCATCCGTCGTGGTTTCCCGTCGCACCAAGGCAAGCGTGCGTTTTGGCTCTGCCCCTTTGAACCGCATCAAAGACAGCCCCGATTGCGCGGCTTGTTCGGTTCGAACGGCAATCTCTGGTAACAGCGTCAAACCGAACCCCTCGGCCACGAGGCCACATAGGGTCGAGAGCGATGACGCACCGAGATCAACGCGACCGCGACCACGTAACCCGCAAACCTCTAGCGCTTGATCGGCAAGGCAATGACCTTCGTCGAGGAGCAGCAGTTGATCAGGCACAATCTCGGTCGGGCGCAGCGCCTCCCCTCGGTCGGCTAAGGCCGCCAGCCGCCCCTTTGATCCGGCCAGCAGAAACCGATCGTCAAACAGTAGATGCGCGACGAGCCCCTTTTCCCCGATCGGTAGCGCCATCACCGCGGCATCGAGGCGTCCCCGTTTCAGTTCTTCGATCAATCGGTCGGTTTGCGCCTCTCTTATCCGAAGCTCTAACATCAAATCGCGTGCCCGAATTTCGGTAACGGCAAGCGGCAAAAGATACGGCGCGACGGTTGGAATAACGCCCAACTTGAGGCTCCCCGACAGGCCTTTCTGATCACGGACCGCTTTTTCTAGGTCTGCTACCTCTGCCATGATTTGACGCGCCCGATCCACGGCAACCTGTCCTGCCCGCGTTAGTCGAACTTCACGCGGCAAGCGTTCGAAGAGATCAACGCCAAGGTTGCTCTCTATCTCTTTGATTTGAAGCGACAAAGCAGGTTGCGAGACGTGAACGCGTTCGGCCGCGCCAACAAAGCTACCTTCTTCGGCCAGAGCGATCATATAGCGGAGTTGTTTGAATGTGGTTCGCATCAGGTGAACTTATTTGAAACTCAACTTAGGGCAAGTTTTCATTATCCGATTTTCGGCGCGTATTGGCCCTGCTCATCGTAATGACGCTTTAATCGTTGTAACGCGATGCGGAGCACGATTTTACCCGAACGCGCGGCCCAGCCCATTTTGCGTTCTGCTGCCTCTAACCCCTCAAGGTAGCAACAACAGCGCAATGCGACGTCACCCAGCCCCGGGCCGAGATCATGAAGGGCCGACAGAACACGCCGCCCCGCACCATCCAATTGAATTTCCGTCCCAGCGGGAGACATGATTAAGGCTGCCCAATCCAATTGGGAGTTCGCCTCAATATTTGCTAACTCGAAATCTTCGCGGAGCCGTTCCCCTGCGGTCACCAAATCCCGCGTCAGAAAAGGTTGCCCATCTTTCCCGCGTCGACGCGAAAGCCCAACTAGCGGACTTTCCGCAATTGTCACCCGCCCCGCCGTCCGAACGTCGTCAAAGAACCGCTCATCCATGGACGAAATGAACGGACTTTGCTGCTCAGCAAACCCACTGGTTTCGATCATTTGGCGAATTGCGGCGCGGCCGGTATTGGTGATCCGATAGCGGACAATGCGGGCTTCGGGATCGTCGCAACATATCCAATCGCGCAGCGCAAAGGCCTGCGCGACCGCGCGTTCCGTCACCGCCGTGCGCATTGTGCCACCGCTAGGATCATCCCGCACGACGACCGCCATTTCCATGTCGCGAGCAACCGCCAGAACGGCACCCGTTTCACATAGACGCCGCAGGATACGGTTTGCTTCACGGGTGATTTGGTCTTCGGTCAGACCATCAGGTTGCGGGTTTGGATCATTGCGCAGTTCGACATTCATAAAGGCTGTTTCCCCATCTGACGCTTGAGACCGCGCAGGCATATGCCCCGCTAGCCGTCTGAGTGCATCGTCGACCAATGGATCGTCACGTCGGTTTTCGAACCGTCGCACTTGGCGCAAAATCGTTGAGGCATGGCAGTCGCTCGCCCGTGCCAATGCCCGTATGGAAAGCCCCGTTTCGGTATGCGCCAGATAGTTCCGTGCGGCATCGGGCACCCACGCAGGCAGATGCGTGACGATGGCCACCCTTTCAGCAGTTACAGTCATAGTGTTCCCCAGATCGTCCATCCCACGTCAGGGCGCAGCGCCCTTAACACTTTTTCAACCTATAATTGCGTTAGTTACCTAAATGTTAAGGAAACCGCGCCATATCATAATGGTTTCAAAAAGATAAATTCTGGTAGCAGGACCGAACGCTGAAATTCGAACACACGCAACACGGGAAAACCTGTGTCAGGATATTCCAAATTCTGACGCGAAAGGACTGACCGATGTTGGATATCTTTGGAATGGTTGCGGCGCTCAATCGTCCGTCGCTTTTGGTGCGGACGGCGCGATTTGGTGTGGATGATTACAAACGATCAATCCACCTGCCCCGCATTTTGCGCAGCCCATCATTGCCTAAATGCGCAGAGGCTTTGGTCAAACTGTTGGAGCTAGAGCGGAGGATGAATGATCATCGGCTTGCCGCACGGGCCGAGTATTCGATTGCAAAGCACGTCGAGGTTCTGATTGCGATCATGGCCGAAGCACGCGACCTGCGTGCCAATGCAAAACCCCGCAGCGTTTGAAGCGCTGCGGGGCTGATTGTCTTAGGTAAAGCTGTCAGGCATCGACGCTTTCTTGTTCGCGACATACTCGCGAAGCGCGCTTTCGATAGCTGGATCGAGAACCGGTTGACGGTAGTTTTCGATCATCTTTTCGACGCGATTGGCAGCGAGTGCACGGGTGTCACGTGCGCCTTCTTCGTCCCAAGTCTCAAACGGCTTGTAGTCAAAGAGGTCAGAGCGCCAGAACGCAGTCTGGAAGTTCGCCTGAGTGTGTGCGCAGCCAAGGTAATGACCGCCAGGGCCGACTTCGCGGATCGCATCCATCGCTTGGCCGTTTTCGGACATATCGATGCCGCGAGCCAGACCATGCAGAGCGCCGAGCTGATCAGCGTCCATCACGAACTTTTCGAAGTCTGCAACAAGACCGCCTTCGAGCCAACCACAAGCGTGAAGCATGAAGTTCACGCCAGCCATGAGGCCCATGTTCAGCGAGTTCGCAGTTTCATAAGCTGCCTGAGCGTCAGGCAGTTTCGAACCACAGAACGAACCAGCAGAACGATACGGCAGGTTCAGACGACGTGCGAGCTGACCAGCACCGTAGGTGATCAGAGCGGCCTCAGGTGTACCAAAGGTCGGAGCGCCCGACCCCATGTCGATCGAGGTCACGAACGCACCAAAGATCACTGGCGCGCCTTTGCGGACCAGCTGGCTATAAGCCACGCCTGCCAGAACTTCGGCCAGAACCTGTGTCAGCGTGCCAGCAACAGAAACCGGAGCCATTGCGCCGCCAACGATGAACGGCGATATGATGCAAGCTTGGTTATTGCGAGCGTAAACTTCGAGTGCACCCATCATGATGCTGTCGAAAGTCATCGGCGAGTTGATGTTGATGAGCGAAGTCATCACGGTGTTTTCTTGAACGAACTCTTTGCCGAACAGGATTTCACACATTTCAACCGAATCTTGCGCACGGCTCGGTTCGGTCACAGAACCCATGAACGGTTTGTCCGACAGGGTCATGTGCGCCAGAAGCATGTCGAGGTGACGCTTGTTCACCGGAATATCGGTCGGTTCGCAAACGGTGCCGCCTGAGTGGTGAAGCCATTTGGACATGTAGCCCAGTTTCACGAACTTCTCAAAGTCTGCCATGGTCGCGTAACGACGACCACCGTTGCTGTCGCGTACGAACGGCGGGCCATAAACCGGAGCCAGAACGAGGTTCTTGCCACCAACTTCAACGTTGCGCTCGGGGTTACGAGCGTGCTGAATGAATTTCGACGGAGCGGTTTTGCACAGTTCACGAGCAAGGCCGCGGGGAATACGAACGCGTTCTCCCTGAACGTCTGCGCCTGCTGCTTTCCACAGTTCGAGCGCTTCAGGGTTATCGACAAAGTTCACGCCGACTTCAGCGAGAATCGTTTCGGCGTTTTTCTCGATGATTTCCAGTGCCTCGTCGTTCAGAACTTCGAGGTTAGGAATGTTGCGTTCGATGTATTTTGCCGTTTCGACGCTGACGGCAGACCGTTCCGCACGACGGGCAGCACCGCCACCCCCACGTCCACGACGACCACGAGCCTCTGCAACATCCGACATATGTATCCCTCCGGTAGGTGTTTAACGTTCAATACCGCGCCAAAAACACACGAGGTGCGGATTTTGCGTCCTATCGGGGGCAAAAGCGACATTTCCCTATCGACAATACGCTTGCGGTTTAGTGGCCACGGCCCTATTCCGCAGGCATGACCCAGCATCAACGCCTCCTTATCATCGACTTCGGTTCTCAGGTGACGCAGCTGATCGCGCGCCGCCTGCGTGAGCTGAAGGTTTACTGCGAAATCCACCCCTATCAGTCGGTCACCGCTGAAACCATTCGTGAGCTTGCTCCGAAGGCTGTGATCCTCTCAGGTGGTCCTGACAGCGTGACGCGCGACGGCTCTCCCCGCGCGCCGCAAGAACTCTTTGACATGGGCCTGCCGATCTTTGGGATCTGCTACGGCCAACAAGTTATGATGGAACAGCTCGGCGGTAAGGTCGAAGCTGGACATCACGCTGAATATGGCCGTGCTTTTGTAACCCCTGCTGAGGGTCACAAAGGCGACGGGATCTTTGCTGGTCTCTTTGGCGAAGGCAAAGAACAGGTTTGGATGTCGCACGGCGACCGCGTCACGAAACTCGCCCCTGGGTTTGAGGTCATCGGTGTTTCGCCGAACGCCCCTCTTGCTATGGTCGCGGATGAAGCGCGCAAGTTCTACGCTGTCCAGTTCCACCCCGAGGTGCACCACACCCCGAACGGCGCCAAGATGCTGGAAAACTTTGTCAAAATGGCTGGGTTCACTGGCGATTGGACAATGGCGTCTTACCGTCAGGAAATGATCGAAAAAATCCGCGCCCAAGTCGGTGACAAACAAGTCATCTGTGCTCTGTCGGGCGGCGTCGATTCTTCGGTCACGGGTATTCTCTTGCACGAAGCGATTGGCGACCAGCTGACCTGTGTGTTCGTGGATCACGGTTTGCTGCGCTTGAACGAGGCTGAACAGGTCGTCGCGATGTTCCGTGACAACTACAACCTGAACCTCATTCATGCGGACGAAAGCGAGCTGTTCCTTGGTGAACTCGAAGGCATTTCCGATCCTGAGGTGAAGCGCAAAACCATCGGTAAGCTCTTTATCGACGTGTTCCAGAAATACGCGGACCAGATCGAAGGCGCAGAGTTCCTTGCCCAAGGCACGCTTTATCCGGACGTGATCGAATCCGTGTCCTTCTCGGGCGGTCCTTCGGTCACCATCAAATCGCACCACAACGTGGGCGGTCTGCCTGAAAAGATGGGCCTGAAACTGGTCGAACCGCTCCGTGAGTTGTTCAAAGACGAGGTTCGCGCGCTTGGTCGTGAACTCGGACTGCCAGACAGCTTTATCGGTCGTCACCCCTTCCCTGGTCCGGGCCTCGCGATCCGTTGCCCAGGTGAAATCACCCGCGAAAAGCTGGAAATCCTGCGCAAAGCGGATGCCGTCTACATCGACCAGATCCGCAAGCACGGTCTCTATGATGAAATCTGGCAGGCCTTCGCTGCGATCCTTCCGATGCGCACCGTGGGCGTCATGGGCGATGGGCGGACCTACGACTACGCCGTTGCGATCCGCGCTGTGACCTCGGTCGACGGCATGACCGCAGACACCTACCCGTTCACGCAGGAATTCCTCGGTGAAACAATGACCCGCATCATCAACGAGGTGAAAGGCGTGAACCGCGTGTTCTACGACCTCACGTCCAAGCCTCCGGGAACGATCGAGCTAGAATGATCGAACTCACGGGATATATTGTTGTCCCCGAAGGGCGGCGCGAGGCAATCGCGGCCGCCCTTCCGCTTCATATCGAACTCACCCGCGCTGAAACGGGCTGTGTGCGGTTCGATGTAACCCCTGATCCCGATGTTGCAGGCCGTTACAACGTGTCCGAACTCTTTACCGATGGTGAAAGTTTTGATGCGCATCAGGCGCGGGTAAAAGCCTCTGCGTGGGGTGAAATTTCGGTTGGAATTCCTCGTGAATATGCAATCCGCGAACGTCCTGATCTCGAAAAATAAAGTAAACTGAACGGTTTATTTGATGCGGTGCCGCAACAGATTTGACCAACTGTCAAATTATCCGCGCGCCTATCCGTCTGTTAATCTTCCGTTTACCATGTCCCCTGTTACCTTAAGTCATGAGAAACATCTTACGCGGCGTCAGAATTGACCGATCAACTTTCGGTTAGCTAACGTTCACGTCATGGGAGAAGGAGACCGTCAGCTTACGTGACGGTAATCAGGGATCAAAAACATGAAAAAGTTTACAGGCGCAGGCATCGCCCTGCTACTCGGCACCACCGCAGCCTACGCAGGCGGTATGGACCGTTCCGGCCAGAGCATCACCGCTCTGTTCGAAGAAGGCACCTACGCAGAGATTTCGTTCGGATCGGTGAGCCCGGATGTGACGGGTACAGGGATCGACCACGCGTTGGCACCTACTACAACCTCCGCTGCTTCAGGTAATGTTGCTGGCAGTTACACTCAAATTGGTCTTGCATATAAAACTGACCTTAACGATGACTGGTCATTGGCGCTTATTATGGACCAGCCGTTCGGAGCGAATGTTGATTATTCAACAGCCGGCTACGCACTTGTTGGAACCAACGCTGAAGTGACTTCGAAGGGATATACACTCCTCGCCCAGTACCATGTTGATGACAACATGAGTGTATACGCAGGTCCTCGTATTGTGTCCGCAGAAGGCAACTACACACTTACACAACCGATCGGGAACCCTCTCGCAGTAGCGTATACATCGACCTACTCAGCAGATTCTGATATAGGGTATGTCGTCGGTGCGGCATATGAGATCCCCGAAATTGCATTGCGGGCGGCTCTTACCTACTCGTCCGAAACAAACTTTGCTCTAGACGGCACTTCTGGTGATCTAACCGCTACTATGCCACAATCCGTCAACTTGGATTTCCAGACTGGCGTTGCGGCAAACACTCTCGCGTTTGCAAACATTCGATGGGCAGATTGGTCAGAGGCGCACCTTACTGACTCGAACCCAGCGAGTACAACTGACGGTACTGGTGTTCTTTCTGACTTTAACAACGAAGACGTGACAACCTACACCGTCGGCATCGGTCGTAAATTTAGCGATAATTTCGCTGCTCAGTTTGCGATTGGTTATGAAAAAGAAAGTGGCTTAGCAGCGAGCAACCTCGCACCAACAGATGGTTATATTAGCTATTCTATTGGCGGTGCGTACACGTTTGATAACGGAATGGAGCTTTCAGGTGGCATCCGTTACGTGGAATTGGGCGATGCAAGAACGCAGACTATCAACTCTAACTTCACCGATAACTCCGCAACAGCAATCGGTCTGAAGCTGGCATACAACTACTAATCCCAGCCGATAAAATTCCGAAAGCCCCGCCATTGTGCGGGGCTTTTTTGTGTGGTTTTGTCTTTTTGATCAAATATCGAGGCGCCGATGACTCCGCAGATGCGACTATCACCTAAGGCATGGGGCATGATCCTCATTTTGGCGTTGATTTGGGCGGGATCATTCCTTGCCAATCGCGCGGCGATTGAGAGCATCGGCGTTTACACGACTGTCGCGTTTCGGGTCACGGGCGGGGCGATGGTGCTCTGGCTTTGGATATATGCCAGCGGTGCAAAGGTGCCCAAACAAGCCCGATATATCCCGATATTCCTGATGCATGGGCTTCTGAATAACGCCCTGCCCTTTACCCTCATTGTTTGGGGACAACAGTTTATCGACAGTGGTTTGGCGAGCATTCTTAATGCAACAACTGCGCTTTTTACGGTGCTGTTGGTGCCCATTTTCTTTGCGGATGAGCGCCTCACCCTGAACCGTTTGGTCGGTGTGCTCATCGGCTTTGCCGGAGTGGTCGTGGTGATCGGTTTTGATGCGTTCCGGAACCTAAACCTCAGCGCGTTGGGGCAATGGGCGATCCTTGGCGCGTCACTGTCCTATGCACTGT
>NZ_JALRGW010000004.1:0-106767 GCF_023253315.1 Aestuarium sp. | reverse complement strand
ATCATCTCGCGCCGCACCCTACGTGGGCTCCAGCCTGAGGTTGCGAGTGCAGGCATGCTGACGGGTGCTGGCCTCATAATGATCCCCCTCGCCTTGTGGACAGACGGCGTGCCTGACTTTTCCTACAGTGGTCGCAGCATCGCAGCGGTTCTCTATCTCGCGATTATGGCGAGTGCGGTGGCCTATCGGCTTTACTACATCGTCCTAACGACCGCAGGCGCTGGCAACCTGAGCCTCGTAACCCTTCTGATCATCCCCTTTGCGATCTGCCTTGGTGCCGTGGTTTACGGAGAAACACTAGACTGGCACGCCTATGTGGGCTTTATGGTGCTGACTCTGGGGTTGGTCGTTCTTGACGGGCGGCTGCCGATCGGCAAAACCCCAAAGCATTAAGCCCGATCAACGAACCGGACACCATGATTTACGAAACCGCAGACGATTGGCGCAACGCGCCCAACAAACACATCCTCCTGTTTGGCATGTCCGGACTGGGCAAGACATATGTGTCTAACCTTCTGCGAGATCAGGGGGAGTGGTTCCATTACAGCGTCGATTACCGCATCGGCACGCGGTATATGGGCGAATATATCGCTGACAACGCCAAGGCCGAGGCGATGAAGGTACCGTTCTTACGGGATCTCTTGATGTCGGATTCGATTTACATCGGGTCAAACATCACGTTCGAGAACCTGTCGCCTGTGGCCTCTTACCTCGGCAAACCTGGTGATCCGAACAAAGGTGGCGTTCCGATCGATGAATATCGCCGCCGTCAGGATCAGTTCCGCCGCGCCGAAATCGACGCCCTGATGGACACGAGCTATTTCATCCGCCGTGCGCAGTCTCTTTATGGCTATCCGAATTTCATTTGCGATACGGGTGGATCGATCTGCGAATGGGTTGATCCGGATGACGCGAATGATCCGATCATGACCGCGCTGGCCAAAGAATGCCTCTGCGTATGGATTGAGGGCTCTGACGCGCATATCGATGAACTTTGCCGTCGGTTCGACAAAGCGCCAAAACCGATGTCCTATCAGCCAGAGTTTCTGATCAAGGCGTGGGCCGACTATCTGGCTGAAAAATCGGTGTCGCCTGACGATGTGAACCCCGATGATTTCATCCGCTGGACCTACCGCAAAGCTCTCGATCATCGTCAGCCGCGGTATCGGGCCATGGCTAATCGCTGGGGCATTACGGTGAAGGCTGAAGATATCTACGCCGTCCGCTCTGCCGGAGATTTCCAAGAGCTTATCGCCCGCACCCTTGAGGCTCGCGCTTAACGGGACTACATACCGCCTCTCAACACTATCAGGACCAGACCAATGCCTATTAAACTCCCCGCCAACCTTCCTGCCTTCGACGTTCTGACGAACGAAGGTGTGATGGTCATGTCGGATGAGCGGGCTGCAAAACAGGATATTCGTCCTTTGCGGTTTGGGCTGTTGAACCTGATGCCCAAGAAAATCCAGACAGAGAACCAGTTTGCGCGTCTGTTGGGGGCAACCCCGATTCAGATCGAACTGTCGCTGATCCGGATGTCAGAACACGAGACGCGCAATACCGCTGCCGAACACATGGCTGAATTCTACCGCCCCTTCCAAGAGGTGAAGGCCAGCGGCGAAAAATTCGACGGTTTGATCATCACTGGTGCGCCCATCGAACACCTCCCGTTCGAAGAGGTAACCTATTGGGACGAACTGAAAGAGGTCTTTGAATGGACCCAGACCAGCGTTCAATCCACCTTTGGCGTCTGCTGGGGTGGCATGGCGATGATCAACTATTTCCACGGTGTGCAAAAACACATCCTGTCGGATAAGGCTTTCGGCTGCGTGCGTCACACCAATTGTCAGCCTGCCTCGCCCTACCTGCGTGGGTTCTCTGATGATCTGGTGATGCCAGTGAGCCGCTGGACGGAAATGCGCCGTGATGAAATTGAACCGATCGATGGGCTCAATATTCTGCTTGATAGCGCAGAAACGGGACCTGCATTGGTCGAGGACCCTGCGCATCGCGCGCTCTATATCTTTAACCACTTCGAATACGACAGTGGGACGCTCAAAGAAGAATATGACCGCGATGTTGCAGCTGGCAAGCCTATCAACGTGCCTGCGAACTACTATCCCGACAATGATCCGTCGCGGGCGCCGCAGAACCGTTGGCGGAGCCATGCTCACCTGCTGTATGGCAACTGGATCAACGAAGTTTACCAGTCGACGCCATATGATCTGAACGATATCGGCAAATAATCCAAAGGCGGTCCCTGTGGCCGCCTTTTTTGTGTCGATTGAACTACGTCGCTGTGCCCGCCATAGTGGTTCAAAAGACGGAGCAAGACATGGAACTACCCTTCGACGGAGCCATCAGCGCATTTTTCAACAACGACGCCCCCAAAGAGGTGCGCAAAGCCATTGAAACCGCTGAGAAAAACGCAATTCTAGACGCCTCTTTTCCTTACGATGAGGAAATGAAGAAAAAGGACTACGAGGACGAGATGGAAGCCCTCCAGATCGAACTCGTCCGTTTGCAGAACGCGATTAAGGAAAGCGGTGATCGTATTGCCATCGTGTTCGAAGGGCGCGATGCCGCGGGCAAAGGTGGCACCATCAAACGGTTCCGCGAAAATCTGAATCCCCGTGGCGCGCGTGTGGTTGCGCTCTCTAAACCGACCGAGGTTGAGGCCGGCCAATGGTATTTCCAGCGCTACGTTGAACAACTGCCGACCGCTGGCGAAATCGTGTTCTTTGATCGCAGTTGGTATAATCGTGGCGTCGTCGAAAAGGTCTTTGGGTTCTGCACCGATGAGCAGCGGGACAAATGGTTCGAACAGGTTGTTCCGTTTGAACAGATGCTCGTCGACGAAGGGATCAAGCTCTTTAAAATTTGGCTGAATGTTGGTCGTGCCGCGCAGCTTCAGCGGTTCCTCGAACGTGAGAAAGACCCGCTAAAGCAATGGAAACTCTCATGGATTGACGTTGAGGGTCTAAAGAAATGGGATGAATATTCCGAGGCGATCGGTGAAACCCTGACCCGAACCCACACCGAACAGACTCCGTGGACTGTTGTTCGCTCTGACGACAAAAAACGCGCCCGATTGAATGCGATCCGTGCAGTCTTGACCCAAATCGACTATCACCGCAAAGACACGAACAACATCGGGCAGATTGACCCGAAAATCGCAGGCGGTCCTGACATCTGGAATGGTTAAACGCGGCTATCATCACGGAAACCTGCGCAGTGCGTTGGTCGACGCCTGTCTCAAGCTGATTGAGGAAAGGGGTCCGACAGGCTTTACCCTGTCCGAGGCCGCCCGTGAGGCAGGTGTAACCCCTGCTGCCGTTTACCGTCACTTTGACGGTCGCGAAGCATTGATCGCGGAAGCAGCCCGTCAAGGGTATGAGATTTTCGGCGATCTGATGGAGCACGCCTATAATAAAGGTCAGCCTACCGCGTTGGCTGCGTTTGAAACGACGGGACGTGCCTACCTCGCTTTTGCACGCAAATTCCCGGGCCACTACATCGCGATGTTCGAAAGCGGCGTATCAATCCAGCGTGATCCCGCACTAGCTGCAGCCTCTAAACGTGCGTTGGGTGTGATGGAGAAAGCCGCCGAGGACCTAAGCCAGCACATCCCCGCTGACCGCCGCCCACCGCCGCAGATGTTCAGCGCACATATCTGGGCCATGAGCCACGGCGTTGTTGAGCTATTCGCGCGGGGGTCCCCTGGGACCAAATCACCCTTCCCACCTGAGGACCTGCTCGAAACGGGTATTGGGGTCTATTTACGCGGTCTGGGACTTCTACCGCCTGACAGCTGACACAAATGAAAAAGGGCACCCGAGGGTGCCCTTTTCCGTAAGTCGCAAGAAACGAATTAACGCTTCGAGAACTGGAACGAACGACGAGCTTTACGCTTACCGTATTTTTTACGTTCAACAACGCGGCTGTCGCGGGTCAGGAAGCCAGCAGCTTTCAGAGCACCACGGAGCGACGGATCGTACAGCTGGAGAGCTTTGGAGATACCGTGCTTAACAGCGCCAGCCTGACCAGTCAGGCCGCCACCTTTAACGGTCGCCATTACGTCGAACTGGCCTTCAACACCAGCGATCTGGAACGGCTGACGCAGGATCAGCTGAAGAACCGGACGTGCGAAGTAAACAGCCATTTCTTTGCCGTTTACGATCACTTTGCCAGAACCCGGTTTAACCCAAACGCGAGCGACAGCGTCTTTACGCTTGCCGGTTGCGTAGGAACGGCCCAGTTCGTCGCGAACAGGTTCACGCGGTGCGTCTACTTCTACAGCGGTGCCAGCGGCTGCTGCGAGATCTTCGAGCGAGTTGATTTGATCGGCCATCGATTAGACCCTCGTGTTTTTCTTGTTCATCGACTTAACGTCGAGAACTTCAGGCTTCTGAGCTTCCATGCCGTGTTCGGCACCAGCGAAGACGCGCAGGTGGGTCATTTGCTTGCGCGACAGACGGTTGCCCGGCAGCATGCGCTTAACAGCTTGCATGACGACGCGCTCGGGGTGTGCGCCCTCGAGGATCTGACCGGTGGTGCGGGACTTGATGCCGCCCGGGTGGCCAGTGTGCCAGTAGTTCGGCTTTTCGCGCTTGTTACCAGTCAGCTGAACTTTGTCAGCGTTGATAACGATCACGTTGTCACCCATGTCCATGTGAGGGGTGAAGGACGGCTTGTGCTTACCGCGCAAGCGCATGGCGATGATCGAAGCAAGACGGCCCAGAACAACGCCTTCAGCGTCGATCAGGATCCATTTTTTATCGATATCTGCCGGAGTAGCAGAGAAGGTTTTCATATTACACCATTGCTGGTTGGGGGCATTACGGCCCCGTTCATTCGGATGGGCGGGTTATATAGGCCGCGAAAATCCAGTCAACAGCAATTTACACGAAATAAATACGTAAAATCAGTTACTTAAAATTAAGGTATTATTTTACCCCATGATTTAGACCGTAATTCTCTCGGGTGGATGGTCCAAAAGGTCTCTAAGCCCCCTTAGGGCCGTCTCAAACCGTTCGATAGCGATTCCTCCGTTCAGGGCAATCCGCACCGCTTGAACCCGTCGCCCGTCGCGCGGCCCGAATTCTTCGGCGGATTTGAGGAAGATCCCCTGCGCCTCTGAGCTTCGGCAAAATTCACCGCTCCGCCACCCATCAGGGAGTTCAAGCCAAATGAACGGCACGTTTTCTTGCCACCGCACTTTATATCCACCGAGAACGTTCAGCGCCATGCGCATACGGTCCGCCATGTGTGCACGTGTCGATTTCAAAATCGCAGGCATTTCGGGGTGGTTCTGGACATAAGCATAAACCGAGGTGATCGCGGTTGGTACGCCGAACGAGTTAAACGTGACCGAGCGGATAAACGCGTTCAGGTGTCCTTCGGGTGGTACGACGAACCCAATCCGAAGGGCCGCAGAGATCGATTTAGACGGAGATGTCGTATACCACGCCAGTTCGGGCACATATTGGCGATAGCTCGGCCCGATGAAGGGACCATTGCGATAGCTGTCGTCGTCGATGATGTGTACACCATAGCGACGGCAAAGCTCTGCAATTTCTTGGCGCCGTTTGAGTGAGGTCGTCATCGCAGTTGGATTGATCACATCGGAACAAGTCGCGTAAACCTGAACGCCGTGGTCGATCACCAGCCGTTCAAATTTATCGAGCCGAGGTCCCTCCTCGTCCCATTCGACCGAAACTGTGGGCGCACGGCAGAGCTCCGCCGCGCGACGGAATCCAGCATAGGTCAGTTCATCGACCATCACGACAGGCGACGATCCCTTAAGCACGGTCTGGAAAATCATCACGATCGAATGCTGACCACCATGAGTGATAACCACGTTGTCAGGAGAGAATTTGCCAATCGGAAAATCTTTGCTCGCGTTATAAAAGGCCACATGCGCATCCCGATGGTTCTGACGCACGGGATAGCGAAGCAGCAATTCAGAGGCCGCTGTGTCGGCGTATCTGTGAAACCCGTCCCGAATAAGGTCTGTCTGACCAAGGTCAGGAAGCCGCGGACTAAGCAGCGTCGCCCCCATATCGGTGACTTCTTCGAATTGTACCACTTTCTGCTCTGGTACAAATGTCCCACGCCCTACCGCAGCATCGAGGAAACCCGCGTCAACAAGGTTCTTATATGCCCGCGCCACTGTGCCCGGAGTGACCTTGGCCTGCCACGCTAAGTCACGCACAGGTGGCAGTTTATCACCGCATTTTAACGTTCCACCCCGCACCGCCTGACGAATGGCGACCTCAATCGCGCGATATTTCGGTCCGTCGGCTTGTGTTAAATCGGGTAGCCAAATTGTATCGGTCACAATGTATTCCTCGACACGCATAGCGTGGTTTTGTATCGATTATATACGGCACAATGCCACATTGTATCAATACAAGTAAAGAGAAAGATGATGACACTGGTATCCCACCACCTCCCGCTGAACACGATGATTATTCCTGCTCCCACGACCCTCGCGGCACGTGCGCTGGTATCCATCGCGGTCAAGGTAGAGACGTGGTCGATGCGACGCCAAACCCGTCAACATCTGCGCGACCTGCCTGAACATGTTCTGTTCGATATCGGCCTCACCCGCGAGCAGGCAAAGCTTGAGGCTGCGAAATACTTTTGGAGGGCCTAATCCCCGGCTCTTCCTGTACCTGGGCGGGGACTTCCCCGCCCCTTTTTATTTCGGCGGTATCGAATAGGTCAGCGAGGCACGTGCTACAGCCTGATCGCTGCCTTCCGAGAACAGCAAACAATCACCCACAGCCAAAACACGGCCCAGTTTCAAAAGCCGAACATGGCACAGTAGATCACGACCTGCTTCGGGTTTGCGCATGAAATCAATGCTGCAATTCGTGGTAACCGACAACGCCTTTGGTCCGATCATCGCAAGGATCGCCAAATAGACCGACACATCGGCCAGTGCGAACATTGACGGGCCAGAGACGGTGCCACCGGGTCGCAAATGTTCTTCGCGAACGTTCAGGCGAATGACGGCTTCCATTTCACCAATGGATTCAATGGTAAACATCCCGTCCACTTGGGAAAAATCCGACGCTAAGAACTGCGTCAATGCGTCTTTGTCCATGGCCAACGGCATAGTTTCCTCCCTCGCTCGTCTGCCCTAAGGTGACCGCAGGGAAGAGGAGGAAACAAGATGGCCTTGCTAGAACGTAGCGTCACAGGTGCGGTGCTGAACCTGACTATGAATGCACCGGAAAAGCTCAACGCGCTCTCGGACGAGATGTTGGCGGAACTGCAATCGACGCTGGATGAGGTCGCGATGGACCGTTCCATTCGCGTCATCACACTGGCCGGTGCAGGTAAAGCGTTCTGCGCGGGTCATGATCTGAAACAGATGCAAGCGGGTCGCGCTGCTGCAGACGGCGGTGCGGCGTATTTCAAGGACCTCTTTGATCGCTGTACGAAACTAATGCTGACCATCCAGCAGATCCCACAGCCTGTCATCGCCAAACCGCATGGCATCGCGACCGCTGCGGGCTGTCAATTGGTTGCGACCTGCGACCTCGCTATTGCTGCCGAGGGCACACGTTTTGGCGTGAATGGCGTGAATATCGGTTTGTTCTGTTCGACCCCAATGGTCGCCCTCACCCGCAATGTTCATCGCAAACAAGCGTTCGAGATGCTCACCACTGGTAAATTCATCAATTGTGATGAAGCCGTAGAGTATGGTCTGATCAACCGCGCTGTTCCGCATGACGACCTTGATGCGGCGGTTGATGAATTGGCCAATACCATCGCGTCGAAATTGGCGAGCGCGGTTCAGATCGGCAAACGTGCGTTCTATGATCAAGCCCAGATGACGACCCAAGACGCCTATGCCTTTGCGGGCGACGTTATGGTGCGCAATATGCTAGACCGTGACACCAACGAGGGCATCACGGCCTTTATCGAGAAACGCAAACCAGACTGGGATCAGAGCTGATACAGGTCAGAGAATTTAGCTTCGAGATAATCAAGGAGCGGAGCCTCTGTTGGCTCTGCTCCAATCGCGCGACGGATCGTGTCGCGCGGTTCATAGAGGCCACCGTGCTGTTGCAGGTTGTCACGGAGCCACCCCGTCGCCGCCGCCAAATCACCCCGTGACAGATCATCATCGAGGTTGGGAACAGCCTTGCGCAATGCCGCATGTAGGTTGCCTGCATAGACGTTGCCCAGCGAATAGGTCGGGAAGTAGCCGAACAGACCAACAGGCCAATGCACGTCCTGAAGAACGCCATTCGATGCCTTATCGACCGCATAACCAAAGTCCGCTTTGAAACGGTCGTTCCATGCAGCCTCTAGGTCGTCAATCTCTAGGTCACCGCTGATCAATGCGCGTTCGAGATCGAACCGCAGAAGAACATGCAGATTATATTGTAATTCGTCGGCTTCAGTGCGGATGTAGCCACGGTTCACACGGTTCACGGCGGCATAAAATCCGCCCTCGTCCGCGATCCCGAAATCACCGAACGCATCGCGCATTTTACCAAAGAGCCAGCCCGTGAACGCACGGCTGCGCCCGAGTTGGTTTTCGTAAATACGGCTCTGACTTTCGTGGACGCCCATCGACACACCACCACCCAGTGGGGACAAAAGGTAGGCCTGATCAATGTTCTGTTCGTAACAGGCGTGCCCGACCTCGTGGATCGTTGAATAGAAGCAGTTAAACGGATCGTCAGCAGCTGTGCGGGTCGTGATACGAACGTCATTGCCAGACCCAGAGCTGAACGGGTGCACAGCCTTATCGATGCGGCCACGGGACATGTCGTAGCCAAAGGTTTCCGCGAGAAGTGTCGACAGTTTTAACTGTGCGACCTCATCAAAAGTGCCCGTCACGCCCGCTGGCTGCGGCTGGGCCAGAACGGCCTCGCGCAGCGCGACGAGACGCGGACGCATCGCATCAAACATCGCAACCAGATCAGCAGCTTTCGCACCCGGTTCGTAATCATCGAGCATCGCGTCATAGATATCGCCGCCATTGGCGAGCGCGGCACCCTCTTCGCGTTTCAGGCGCAGCACCTCTTTAAAGGTCGGCGCGAAGGCGGCGAAGTCATTGTTAGACAGTGACTCGGCCCAGATGCCTTGGGATTTCGACGTGACCTTTGCAATTTCAGCGGCGAGTTTCGCAGGCACTTTCATCGCGCGGTCATAGCTGCGACGGATTTGACGCAACATGGCAGTTGCGACCTCGTCCTTTGCCTCTGCGGTTGCCAGCCATTCACCAACCCGAGGGTCCGTGCGGCGCGCGTGCAGGACACCTTCAATCGCTGCGAATTCTTCACCCCGCTGATCAGCCGATCCGCGTGGCATCATCGTTTCCTGATCCCAGCCCAGACGCCCCGCGATTTGAGCGAGAGCTTGGGTTTCGCGATCAAAGGCGATCAGTTCATCATAAGCAGTCATGTCACGCCTCACGAATGGATTGGGCCAGCGGGTAACGCGCCAGATAACGGCCACGCAGGATGAGAACCCAAAGTGCAATCGCACCGATCTGGTGGGTGATCGCGACATGCAATTGCGCTTGATACAGCACGGTCATGATGCCGAGAACCATCTGCACCACCATCATCGCCATCACGGCGTTATAGGCAAAACGGGTCTTACCGTTCGGCGATTTGCGCGCACGAAGCCAAACGACGATGCCATAAATGAACAACAGATAACCCGACATCCGGTGGATGAACTGCACGAGGCCTGCGTCCTCAAAGAAGTTCCGCCACATCGGGGTCAGCTGGAAGGGATCGGGCGGCAGGAACCCATCGCCCATTAGCGGCCATGTTGGGAAGGCGCGGCCCGCATCAATACCTGCAACCAACGCACCAAGGATAATTTGCAGAAACGCGAAATGCATCAGGCCCGTGCCCATCCCAAACAGTTTCGCATTTGCGGACCGACGCGCCTGCATCAAATCAGCCTCAGTGCGGCCCATCTGGAACGTAAACCACGCAGTGAACCCGAGGATCACGAAGGCAAGGCCGAGGTGCGTCGCAAGACGATAGGACGCCACATCGGTGCGGCCAATTTCTTGAGCTGTTTGGTCAAGGCCTGAATGAACCATCCACCAGCCAATAGCGCCTTGAAGACCGCCAAGCACGCCCAAGAGGAACAGACGTCCTGTCCAACCTGTCGGAATGTTTTTTGTCAGCATGAATCCAAAGAAGCCGAGCGCCCAAACGAGGCCGATAAAGCGACCAAGCTGACGATGGCCCCATTCCCACCAATAGATGAACTGGAACTCGCTTAAGCTCATGCCTTTGTTCTGCAAAAGGTATTCGGGGCTCGTTTGGTATTTTTCAAACTCGACCGCCCAATCGGCCTCGTTCAGCGGCGGGATAGCCCCCATGACAGGGTTCCATTCCGTGATCGACAAACCGCTATCGGTCAAACGTGTGAGGCCACCGACGACGATCATCGACGCGACGAGCGCGAAAATCACCATGAGCCAAACGCGGATAGCACCACGTGCGCCGCGCCGTTTGGCGTCGATCTGTCCCGGTGCTGCGGTTTGTTTCGGGGCTTCGCCCACGTCCTCGAACAATTTGCGCGGTGTTTGCGCCATGCCGGCCTCCTTCGATGTTGCGGGGAACCTAAGTCGCAGGAGGCATCACGGCAAGGGCTAGCCGCGGTCCTTCCAGCGGACCATCTGACGCATGATGCCATGTAGGATCTGCACATCCGGACGGGTGAGCGGCATACGGCTCCAAAGGTTACGTAGATTGGTCTTCATATGAGGCGCTTTGTCCTCGGGGAAAAAGAACCCTGCCTGTTCGAGGTGAGTCTCATAATTCTCAGCAAGTTTTTCAACTTCGAGCTGGGTCGCCCATTCGTTCGGGTTATCCAGCCGTTCGTGAACAATTTCAGTCGAGGCGCGACGCCATTCATATCCCACGAGCAAAACACATTGCGCGAGGTTCAGCGACGAAAACTCTGGGTTCACAGGGACGTTGATGATCGCGTTGGCAAGAGCGATATCTTCGTTTTCCATCCCCGCCCGTTCAGGACCAAACATCACAGCGACCTTCTGGCCGTCGTTGATCCGTCTTGCGGCGTCCTGCATCGCAGCCTCTGGCGACATGACGGGTTTCGTCAAACCACGCGGTCGTGCGGTCGTGGCATAAACGTATGTGCAATCCTCAACGGCCTGAGCGGTGGTTTCATACACCTGCGCTTCGTCCAACAAACGCCCTGCCCCAGATGCCATCGCGACCGCATTCGGGTTCGGCCACCCATCACGTGGTGTCGTCAGGCGCATCAGATCGAGCCCAAAGTTCCACATCCCCCGCGCCGCAGCACCGATATTTTCACCCATCTGTGGGCGGATCAGAACAAAGGCGGGCTGAGGCTGGCCAGTGGGCATCGGGATCATCCTTTCAGGTTTCCTGTGCCTGATACGCAAGGCGGTTCCCCGAGACAAGCCAAAGCACCCTCTTCCTAAGGCGCAAAAGCATCGTTATATGACCACAAACCGATGTTAACGGGCCAGAATTGGGGACCATGATGACCGACGCAGCCGACCTTCCGCAGCTTTACCTCATCACACCGACCGATTTTGAACTGTCGACCTACCCTGACATCCTTGGTTCTGTCCTCGACGCCCAAGAAATCGCCTGCGTGCGTCTGACCCTTGCGACCCGCGATGAGGATCGCATTGCGCGTGCTGCGGACGCCCTGCGTTCTGTCACGATGGAACGTGACGTCGCACTGGTGATCGACACGCATATGATGCTCGTTGAACGGCTCGGCCTTGATGGTGTGCACCTGACAGATGCAGCACGGTCGGTCAAAAAGATGCGCAAGGAACTGGGCGAGGATGCAATCATCGGCGCGTTCTGTGGCAACAGCAATCATGACGGTATGACGGCGGGTGAGTTGGGCGCGGATTACGTCAGCTTTGGACCCGTTGGGAAAAGCCCGCTGTTTTCTGGTGAAACAGCCCCGCTCGACCTGTTCCAGTGGTGGTCGCAAATGATCGAAGTACCTGTGGTCGCCGAAGGGTCGCTCGACGTTGATCTGATCCGCCAACTGACGCCCTTCACTGATTTCTTTGGCATCGGTGATGAGATTTGGACCAGCGACGATCCAGTTGCAGCGCTGCGCACTCTTGTCGCTGCGATGTCCTAACTCAGGCGTCGAGGATACCTGCCTCGGCCAAAGGTTTACGAACGATAACCTCTAGATCGCGAGCGAGAGCTTTGCGATCTAAGTAATCCGCGACCTTTACAGGATCATGATAAACCACAGTGACCGACCCTTGTTTCGGGGCGGTCAGAACAGCCAAAAAATGCTGGCCGAAATCCATGTTGCCCCACCAACCATATTGACGAATATCGGCACCATCGGCGGCGCGATAAACCATCGTCACAGGCTGGATGGATAGCGTCTCGCGCATTTCATCGGCAAGGAAAGCGGCAAACAGCGTCGGTTTGAACGGCAATAGAACGCGCCCATCGGTCGACGTCCCTTCGGGGAAAAACAGCAATTTGTGACCGTGTGATATGCGCTCTTGGAACTGCGTGATCTGCGCTTTGGCATCCTTACGATCGCGACGGATAAACACCGTGCCCGTTGCCCGTGCCAGCCACCCAATGCCGGGCCAATTCGCGACCTCGGCTTTGGAGACGAAGTAGATGCGCTTGCTGGCATTCAGGATGAAAATATCCATCCAACTCACGTGGTTCGCGACCACAGCGCCCGGCCCTTTCATCGGTTCACCAATAACACGGTAATCAATACCGATCAGGCGCAGCGTGTTCCGACAAACAAACAGCGTGATAAAGGGCGTGACAGGACGATCCATTCCACACAGCGGACGTTCAACCAACCGCACCAGCAAAAGAACAAATAGCCCGCCAAAGACCAATATTCCGATCAAAGGGGCCTTTAAGGCAAATCGCAGCCAACCGAGCGGTGTGATTTTGATATCGGGCGGCGGTAACTCTGGCGACCAATTGGTGATCATCGGCGCGCACCCCGATCATAGAGCGCTTTTTGCGATGCATTGAGCCGTTCCGTGTCGAGGATCAGGCAAACATCCGTCGTGTTGAATTCATGATCAACAAAGGCCCCGTCCCCAACAAAACCGCCGATCTTTAGGTAGGCTTTGATCAGCGCAGGCACGTCACGCATAGCGGCCACGCGGTCAATCTGCTTCGGATCAATGAGTGTCATTGGCTGATAAATTTGCGACCGCACACGTAGACTTTCGGGCGCCATGTGGCGATCGGCAAGCAGCGATAAAGCGGGCGCAAGGCGTTCGATGTCTGTCCCATGAAACGACGCAACGCCGAAGAGAACTTCAATCCCATGCTCGACCACGTAGTCGGACAGCGCGTTCCACATCAGCATCATACCCTGTCCACCGCGATAGTCTGCTGCGAGGCACGACCGACCAAGTTCTAGCAGTTTTCGCCCCGAGGCAATCAAGGGCGTGAGGTCATATTCACTCCGCGAATAGAAACCGCCCGCAGCATCTGCCATGTCCGAACGGAGCAACCGATAAACACCGACAACGCGTTCATGGCCCGTCTTGTATTCGTCAATGAGCAGCAGGTGATCGACAAAGGGATCGTAGTGATCCGCTTCAATCTTTGCATCGTGGTCCACCATCGGACCTGTGGCGCCGAGCTCTTCAACAAAGACGCGATACCGTAAATGTTGCGCCGCGCGAACGTCGTCTTCGGTCTGGGCCAGCCGAACGGTCAAACAATCAATGGTTGCGGTCATGGCTGCGTTTACGGTTAGGTCAGGGTGCACGACTTTTAGGCGGTTTGTTGCCGCAAAATCAAGGGCGGCGGCATGGTTACCTTCTGTTAACCTTTGCCGCCTATCCCCGAATTAACTTGGATCAACGGAGACCAACATCAACATGACGCGGTTGCCATCGATCACCACTTTGCCTTGGTCAGGGAAATTTACGGTCACACGGCCAGCGATATTGGACTGCACCTGCCCAACGCCCCAATCCGGCTGCCCAGGATGACGCACGAGCATTCCTGGCTCTAATACTGAATTCAAATCCATCTTTTACCTTTCGGACCGTAATGACCAACGACACAGACATCGCCGCATTGATCGGATCGCGCATTTGCCATGATCTTGTGAACCCCCTTAGCGCAATCAGCAACGGTGTGGAACTCCTCGAACTGTCGGGTGCACCGCAAACGCCAGAAATGGCGTTGATCGCGGAAAGCGTCACGGCAGCTATGGCGCGGGTAAAGCTGTTTCGCCTCGCGTTTGGTCCGTCGGATTGTGCGCAAACGATATCACGTTCAGAGGTAATCACCCTGCTGAGCGATGTCTCGAAATCAGGTCGATTGAGCTTTGACTGGCAGATTGCCCAAGACCTGAAACGTTCTGAGGTGCGTTTGTTGATCCTCGCCGCGCTCTGCATCGAAACTGCGACGCCATTGGGCGCTGAAGTTGAATTCAGGCAAACGTCCGCAGGGTTCGAGATCCAAGGCAGAGGGCGCAAAATCGCAATCGACACTGCCCTCTGGTCGTTTGAAGGCGTTGGACTGTCCGCAGCTCAGGTGCAGTTCGCGCTCTTGCCTCGTGTCGCGCAGAGTTTGAACCGCACTGTAACCTATACGGCGACAGACACTGAGCTAACGGTCGCGGTTTAACTGCGAACCGCACCGTCCGATGTCACAAGGTATTTAAAGCTGGTCAGTTGCTCGGCCCCAACAGGTCCACGCGCGTGCATCTTTCCCGTTGCGATACCGATCTCTGCACCCATCCCGAATTCACCGCCGTCGGCAAATTGCGTCGACGAGTTGTGCATCAAGATCGCGCTATCGAGCCGCTCAAAGAACCGCGCCACGGCCGCCGCATCCTCGGTGATGATGCAATCGGTGTGGTTCGACCCGTATTGACGGATATGCGCAATCGCGCCGTCAACGTCATCGACGATCTTAGCCGCGATATCCATGTCGAGGTATTCGCGGCCCCAATCGTCGTCGGTCGCAACGTCAGTACC
The DNA here is from genome assembly GCF_023253315.1 of Aestuarium sp. NCBI lineage: Bacteria > Pseudomonadati > Pseudomonadota > Alphaproteobacteria > Rhodobacterales > Paracoccaceae > Aestuarium > Aestuarium sp. Next base: position 91,766 of record NZ_JALRGW010000004.1, on the reverse strand, counting down.
GTTCAGCCCCTCGCCTGCATGAACACGAACACCTTTGTCCATCAACGCATTGATCAGATCAGCGCCCAGTGATTGCGCGACGTCTTTGTGGATCAGCAGACATTCCGCAGCACCACAAATCCCAGTGCGGCGGGTTTTCGCGTTAAGAACAACGCGAAGCGCCTTTTCGGGATCAGCAGATTTGTCAATGTAGATGTGAACGATGCCTTCGAGGTGGGCAAAGACAGGCACGCGAGCCTCACGCTGGACGAGACCGACAAGGCCCTTGCCACCACGCGGGACGATCACGTCGATATAGTCGACAGCGCGCAACATTGCGGCCACGGCCTCACGGTCACGGGTCGGGATCAGTTGAATCGCATCTTCGGGCAGTTTCGCGGTTTTCAGGCCCGCAACCAAACATTCGTGGATGGCGCGTGACGAATGGAAACTCTCGGACCCGCCGCGCAAAATCACCGCATTGCCCGATTTCAAACAAAGCGCGCCCGCATCGGCAGTCACGTTCGGGCGGCTTTCGTAGATAACGCCAATCACGCCCAACGGAGTACGCACACGTTTGATATGAAGGCCATTGGGCTGGTCCCATTCGGCAAGAACGGCCCCCACGGGATCTGCCTGCTCCGCAACAGAACGAAGCCCGTCAACGATACCGCGAATGCGATCTTCGTTCAGCATAAGGCGGTCCATCATCGCAGGGCTCAGACCCTTTTCGCGACCGTAGTCTAGGTCTTTGGCGTTCGCCTCAATGATCTTTGCGCGGTTGTCCCAAACAGCATAGGCCGCACCAATCAACGCAGCGTGTTTACGTTCCGCTGACGCGTGACCGAGTTCTGCACTGGCAGCGCGGGCACGCTTACCGATATCGGCCATCATTTCTGCAATGTTTACGATATCTGTCATAGCCTTACGTCCCTTTATTGAACCACCATATCGTCCCGATGAACGAGAGCTGCGCGGCCCTTATATCCTAAAATTTCTTCGATATCAGCGCTACGCCTACCAATGATCTGAAGCGCTTCTGCGCTTGTGTATCGCGTGAGGCCAATGCCGATCGCTTTACCCGTATCCGTCACAATCGCGACGGGTTCACCGCGACCAAAAGCGCCGCGCACGATCCGAACGCCAGCGGGCAAGAGGCTTTTGCCAGCCGACAACGCCGTCTCTGCCCCTGCATCAACAACGAGTTCGCCTTTCGGCTTCATCGCGGCAATCCAGCGTTTCCGCGCGGCTTGTGGGTCATCATGCGCGGTAAACCATGTCACCGTCGCGCCATCCTCCAGCGCACGAAGCGGATTGATCCGTGATCCCAGCGTAATCGCCATCGCACACCCCGCTTCGGTCGCCATTCGCGCGGCAAGGAGTTTGGTAATCATGCCGCCTTTGGACAGGCCGGAGACACCATCCCCCGCCATCGCCTCAATCTCGGGCGTGATGCGGTCGATGAAATCGTATCTCGTGGCCGTTGGATCGAGGTTCGGGTTACCGTTGTAGAAGCCATCCACATCCGACAGCAGGATCAACTGATCCGCACCGCAGGTTACAGCAACTTGGGCCGCCAAACGATCGTTGTCACCATAACGGATCTCATCGGTCGCAATCGTATCGTTTTCGTTCACGATCGGCGTCACGCCCAACGAAATCAGGGTTTCCATCGTGGCACGCGTGTTCAGATAACGGCGACGATCCGCGCTGTCCTCAAGCGTAACCAGCACCTGCCCCGTGTGAATGCCGTGAGGTGCCAGCACCTCTTCGTAGGCACGGGCAAGTTTAATCTGCCCAACGGCTGCTGCAGCTTGGCTCTGTTCCAAGGGCAGCGGTCCACGCGGCAGTCCCAGAACCTCGCGGCCAAGCGCGATAGAGCCAGAGGACACTAGCACAACATCAATGCCAGAATGACGGAGCCACGCGACATCAGTTGCCAAGGACCGTAGCCAATCAGATTTCAGCGAACCGCTATCCCGATCAACGAGAAGCGCCGAACCAATTTTGACAACAACGCGTTTTGCGCTGCTTAGGGTCGCCACGGTTCATCCTCCTGACTGGCCTCAAACTCTTCGGCATTGCGGTCATCAATCTCGCGACGCAGGGCACGCAGAACGTCTTGAACGCCTTCGTTCGAGACACCCGACATCAGCATGACAGGTTCGCCCGTCACTTTTTCGAGTTCTTCTTTGATGAACTGGCGTTCTTCTTCGTCGAGCGTATCGATTTTATTCAAAACGGTAACGCGCGGCTTATCGGCGAGATCGCCGCCATACGCTTCAAGTTCTTCAAGAATGATCTCGTAATCCTTGATCGGATCACCTGACGACCCATCAACAAGGTGCAAAAGCACCGCGCAACGTTCTACGTGGCCGAGGAACATATCGCCTAGACCACGGCCCTCGGACGCGCCCTCAATCAGCCCCGGAATGTCAGCGACAACGAATTCGTGACCGTCAACGCCAACAACGCCAAGGTTCGGAACCAGCGTGGTGAACGGATAATCCGCGATTTTCGGACGCGCGTTCGAGGTTGCCGCAAGGAAGGTCGATTTACCTGCGTTCGGCAGACCAACAAGACCCGCGTCCGCGATGAGCTTCAACCGCAGCCAAATCGTGCGTTCGATGCCAGCAAGACCCGGGTTCGCAGAGCGCGGTGCTTGGTTCGTAGCAGATTTAAAGTGAAGGTTGCCGAAACCGCCATTGCCGCCTTTGGCAAGGATGACGCGCTGACCGACCTCGGTCATGTCCGCGATCAGGGTCTCTTCATCTTCGTCAATAATCTCGGTTCCGACGGGAACGCGCAGAATGATATCGTCACCCGACGGACCCGTGCGTGCACGGCCCATACCGGGCGTTCCGTTTTGCGCAAAGAAGTGCTGCTGGTAGCGGAAATCGATCAGGGTGTTCAGACCTTCAACCGCTTCTGCAATCACGTCACCGCCGCGACCACCGTCACCTCCGTCAGGTCCACCGTATTCGATGAACTTTTCACGGCGGAACGACACGGCGCCATTCCCCCCACTACCGGAGCGAATATAAACTTTGGCAAGGTCGAGGAATTTCATCGGAACGGCTTTCAGGTTTTACAGCGCCTCGCTTATGCGATCACGCCTCATTGCTCAAGAGGGAGCCCGAAAGCCGCCCCCTTTAGCTGTTGATTTTAAGCGTATAGGTCCAAGTGGGCACAGTGGACTTACGAGCGACAGAATAGGCTTCGGCGTCACCAAGGTAGGTGAAACCGCAATTCGTCAGAACACGCGCAGAGCCAAGGTTATCTTGGAACACTTCCGCGAAGAGTGTTTTTGCATCATGTGGGTTTGCATCAATCAGGGCTTTGACAGCGCCAGACGCGATGCCCGTGCCCCAAAACGCAGGCGCGACCCAAAAGAAGATCTCGCTCTGCCCACGGTCCATACGTTCGAGACTCACAATGCCTAGCATTTCGCCCAGATCGGTCGCCTTCCCATCGATGACCCACACGTCTTCGGTGCGATCAGCTTTGGTCGAACGGTCAATAAACGCCTCAGTCGTGCCGGGTGGCAGCGGATGTGGGATCGACCGCGTTCCACGCGCGACACGATCATCAGCGGCATACATGCTGATCAAACCAGCATCCGATTTACGCAGCGGGCGCAAAACGAAACGGTCAGCCTGAATGGTGGGCTGTGGTGTCACTTGATCTAACATCATTGGCTTCCTCCTAGAAACCGAGTCGGGCTTTGGCTCCTCTTCCTCACCCCAACAATGACTTAATAACAATCACCAAATAATAAAGGGGGACCGGAAAACCCGATCCCCCTAAATATCAAACCTTTAAGGTATCGGTTTACTCGGCGGCCTCCGCCACTGGGAGAACCTTTACAAAGGTGCGGCCCTTAAGACCGGTGTAGAACTTCACGTTGCCGTTTGCAGTTGCAAAGAGGGTGTGGTCTTTACCCATACCAACGCCCTCGCCAGCCCACATTTTAGTGCCGCGCTGACGAACGATGATGTTGCCTGCTACGACAACTTCACCACCGAATTTTTTTACACCAAGGCGACGACCCGCGGAGTCGCGACCGTTACGGGAGGAACCGCCTGCTTTTTTGTGTGCCATGTGTCTCTCCTATGCCTAAATTACTTAGCCAGTTCTTTGGCTTGCTCAACCCACTCGGGTTTCACTTTAACAGCCTCGAACGATGCAGCGTCAACAGCAGCCAGCTGAGCGTAGGTGGTGATACCAGCTTCGTTCAGTTTTTTAGCAGCAGCCGGACCAACGCCGGTGATTGCGGTCAGGTCGTCTGCGCCAGCAGCAGCGGCAGCCGGAGCAGCCTTTGCAGCTTTCGGAGCAGCAGCAGGTGCCGCAGCTTTCGGAGCAGAACCAGCACCGATCGCAGCTTTGACGCCCGATTTGTCTGCACCCGACTCAAGGATGTCGGTGATGCGAACGAGGGTCAGTTGCTGACGGTGACCAACGGTGCGCTTCGACGAGTGCTTACGACGACGCTTAACAAAGTTGATAACCTTGTCGCCTTTGATCTGGTCGATGACTTCTGCCTGAACAGCAGCGCCTGCCACGAAGGGAGCGCCAACAGTCGAACCAACCATCAGAATTTCGTTGAACTGGATTTTTTCGCCTGCATCGGCTGCCAGTTTTTCGACACGCAGAACGTCGCCCGAAGCAACTTTGTACTGCTTGCCGCCGGTTTTGAGAACCGCAAACATAGTATCTTCCTTCATCTACCGCGTCGCTGGGGCCACTTTCGTGTTGCTGGCTATGCCGCCCGTGAACTGCGCGCCCTGTTTTGGGCTGTATTGAATCAAAAACCAGGGCAGAATCCGCCCCAGATGCGGGCTTATCGTCAGAACCCTGTGGAAAGTCAAGCTAGAGTTCAGAAACCATCATCATTTGTGCGACCTGAAGGCCGAGGGCTCTACTGATCTCTTCGTAGAGGGTCGAGTAGGCATCGAAAAGGGCTCTATTCACGCCCTGCCCCGCCTCGGTATGTGAAAACGCGATCAACCTGTCCAAATCCGCATCAGACAGTGGTTGGTAGGCCATGTTCATAAACCCATAGACCCATTCAGAGGTGCTGGACCGCAATTCGGCTTCTTGGGCCCAGACATCTGATATCAAACTCTCAGGCGACGTTTGCCCGTCCATTGCCCCGCCATCGTATAGCCCTAGCAGGAACGCGTAGTTGTCGTTCAACGCGGCGCTGATGTTCTTCTCAATCAGGTCATTGACTTCGATATATGCCGTGATTTGGTCGAAACGAGGGGTGCCATGGGCATCAATCGCTGCCGCCGTCGCCGCGTCCAAAATATCAGGATCAGAGACCGCGCGGCGCGCATCAACCTCTAGAAGCACCGATTGGCGACCTGGATCAGTTGCATAAAACGCCAACATCGCATCCACGTCTTGCCCTGCAAGCGACCGTTCAAAGGCGGCAAACGCGGCTTCTTCCATCTGTTGCGGATCATAGAGTTGTGAAATCACGGTCGACCAATGTTCACTCACATGCCCCATCAGCATTTCGTCCGCGATTTGACCTGCGTAATCGATACCCTCTGCCGACATAATCGCAATCACGTCAGGCTGCATCAAAGCCTCAAACAAAGCGCGCTCGGCACTTTGTGACTGCTCTGCCATGGCAGGACCAGTGATCGCCGTAAGGCAGGACACGAAAACAAACGACTTAGCGCGCATGAGACACCCTTCTGTTGTGCCTTTACATATAGGCCGTCTGTGCATGTTCCAATTGCCATCGCAGTCAGTTGATCGATCTTTGCAAAAGATTTTTGTGAAATTGCTATTGCACGCCATTCGAAGTCACATTAAACGCCCCTTCATCGCGGAGAGGTGCCGGAGTGGTCGAACGGGGCGGTCTCGAAAACCGTTGAGCCTTCACGGGTTCCCAGGGTTCGAATCCCTGTCTCTCCGCCATTAAACCCAGTATCTAATTGATTTATTTAAACAATCAGTTCGACGGTTAGTTCTACCCATCCACCAACCAACTCACGCCAAACGCGGTACTGTATTTCGTTGATATTCAGCAAGGAAGTACACTCGGCTTGCGCTACGTATGGCATTTTAATTGCGACGTGAGCAAACTATTGGAGGTACCCCCCTACCACATGGCAAGAGGACGGGCCCCGCCCCCCGGTAAAAGGAGTTGCCTTTCATTGTACGGGGTAGTTTGGGAAAGGTGTAAACTTTGGCAATTAAGCCGCCGCACACTAGTCAATCACCCCAACGCCAACGATCAAGCATACTTGGGTTACGTGCAGTTTCTCGGCACGAGGTCCGAACCTCATTTGTCACGCTGTCAGACAACTCGCGGGACCTCGCAACAACGCAATTGTTATAAATTATATGGTCGATGGGGGTATCGAGACCCATTACCATCCTCATATATCCGATGTACTGCGTTTCAGCTATCGGTCGCCATCCGATCCCGACCGGGATCGCCGTATTTCTTATTCCTTGCGTATCAAGTGCAGCTTCATGGTCATCTCGGTGGAATGTCCGATCACCCACAAAAAACTCATCGGTTAGTGAATTGTAATATGCAACTGCGATGATTGGCGCCTGATCTGCCACCAGCTGTGGCGAATTTCCTAATTCAATAATCCTATCCAAAGCTTCAGCCCGCTGTGCGTTCAGCTGTTCATTGTAGCATTCTTGGCTGCCGCAATTCGTTAGAGTTTGCCCAACGCCTAAGGTCGGCAAGCAGATGCTAACAAACCAGCCAATTAAAAGTGAACAAGCAAACCTACGCATTCTGTTTATTTTTCTCCCATACTCTTCTCCCGCCTCCATCTTGCGACCAATCTCTGATTCGTGTCCAACCAAGTCGCCTTAGCGCTATGCCTACACTACCTGCACACGGGCGGGCATGGTACCGGCCATGTAGCCGCGCCAAGAGTTCATCCATCGTCCACCGACGGTTGCGCTGTGCGGGCGGCAGTGAGCACATCAGAGCTTCGATCTGTTTGGTGAGGGGCGTATCGCACTGGATGCGGGTGTCACGAAGACGCTTGCGCTCCGCTGCACGGATAGCCTCTTTGGATTCTGCCCGTATACGTTCAGATTCGGAGCGCAGATGGTCGATGTAGCGTTTCATGTGTCAACTTCCTGTGGTGGCAGGATGACGACTTCCGGGCATAAAGGGCAGTCTTCAGGACAAAGATTCATGGGTCTGATGAACCCGTGGCCAACGTGTTGCGCCGCCCTATGCGCTGCATCCTCAAGCTCACCCTCTCGCTGCGCGCAAGAGCCTTCTCTGTCTGGGAAGGTCCATCCCGCGCGCCCATACCGGTCACCTTCACTGCGCGCGGACCATTGCCATGTTGTAGGTCCAAATATTGCTTTTGGATCGAGGGGCGTAACTAGGGCAACAATTTCATCTCCATCGAACCCGGCGTATGTATTGTTTCCATCGGGCATGAAGGTCAGCTTCTTCTTTTCCATGTCTTGTTTCCTTTCGATGGGGGCGGCGGCTGTACAGTTCTGTGCTGTTTGCGCGGTTTGGGTCCATTTCCCATAAAGTCCCTATGTGAAGCTCTATAGAAAAAGTTTCGGGATGAGCTCTGAAACTGAGCAAAGTGCGCATAACCACACATGCGAGGAGCTGCCCCGGTAGTCCGTGGGGCAGCCCGTGTATGTTTTTATTTCAAGTGTATCGTATCACGCTGCAGCGCTATCCGGGCATATTCGCGACCCGAATTAACCTTTGGATGCCCCCGGTCGCTCAGACGGCGTGTAAAGGTGTTTTTAGTGGCAGCCCGGCTGCCGTTTTCGGCCGCCCAACTAACATATGCGGCGTAAAGATCACCTGTCGGGCAACTCAGGTCTGCGCCCATGCGGCACCGGTCGTTTATAAACTGACCTATGATGTCCTCATCGGTCCGGTAGCCTTCCGTCGCGGTTTTTACAGATTCGGGCACGGCCAGCCCGTGTGCCCAATAGTCCTTCACCCCGTCGAGCGCCCAGTTCAGAATGCCACTGCCTTCACGGCGTAAACGTTCCTGAAGTCTCGAATCTTGTTCATGCTCGGGTATTTGGACGCTCCAGTCGATCAGCGTCACCCTGCGCCATATGCCCAGGCTCGTGTCGTGAATGGCTGGGCGGTGATTCCCGGCCATTATGAACGTGTGTGACGGAGCGAAGTCGATAAATGACCTCCCGTATACCGGCCGCGCAGTCAGCACATCGCCACCGGTCCAGAGCTTGACACGTTCTTCGTCCAAGCGCCCCTCCCGTACCTCGCTAGCGAATGTGCCCCTTGCGCCCTGTAAGCGAAGGGTGTCGGCGCTTGGTCCTTGGGAGGACCGATCTTGCCGCATAAGGGCCTCGGCTTGTATACTCACAGCGTAATCGCCAAGTATGAACATCAGGGCGTCAACGAAGGTGGTCTTCCCATTTGCACCACCACCGTGAAAAAAGAACAGACGCTGTTCGCCCGGCTTGCCCCAAAGGGTCAGCCCAGCAACTTGCTGGATCAATCTGCGCACAGCAGCATCGGGCTGGACACGAGCTAGGAACGCCTCGAACTGCGGTGCAGCGGCTTCTGGAGCGAACTCGACGCCTGCTCGCTTTGTGATTAGATAATCAGGGCGGAACCCGATAAGCGAACGCTTGCGCAGGTCGAGCACGCCGTTCCTTACGCCCAAGAGGTCTGGCTGAGCATCGAGGTCGGCAGCCGCCACCGTCATGCCGTCATGCGTCCATCCCACGGATGCCATTGCGTCCATGCGCGGCAGAGTACTGCTGGCCGCCGCGTGCTTCGCGACCTTCTGGCTCTTCTCGACCTGTCCCTTCTCCATGAAGGCCGCACCGGTCTCGTGGATATACGCGATGGTTGTGCGGGCGGCCCGCCGGATCATATTCGTTGGGTCACCTGCCTTGCTCCACCCGGCGTGCGGGTCGAACCTGAGCACATCGCCGGTCTGGTCCACACGCAGCAACCGCCCCCGCCAGACCTTTGCGAATATACTGCCATTGAGAACGTCCCGCTCCTCGACCTGATCAGTCAAAAGCACCGTCGAAAGCCGTACACGCCGAGGGTCTTCCCAGCCTGCCGCCTTCGCCATGCCGAACAGTGTGCCGAGGGTTATGCCACCCGCCGGTTCGATGCTATTCCACGCCTTGTCGAAAGCGGCGTCGCTATATTTCTCACCCCCCTCTGACCATGTACGTGCGAGACCTTCGGCACACGCCCACTCCGTGGAACGGATCGCCATCAGCACGGCTACCCACTCCGGGTGGAGCATATCGGGGTCAAGCACTGCCAAGGCACCGCGCACTCGCTCGACATTCGCGGGTGTCTCTGGGTCGGGGCCATGGGCACCGAAGTTTACGGCCTTTGCACCCGCGCTCTTTACGGGTGCTCCGGACACGCCGCCTTTAGCCTGCACCGCAAGACGCATGGCGGCTACGCCAGCGTCTACCGACACCCATGCTCCGGCGTTCATAAGCACTTCCCCGGTAACGGTCACGAACCGGCCTTGAGCATAAGCCTCGAACCCTGTGCCCTTGTCTGCGATTTGGGCGAATCCGCCCGTCGATCCAATTACCCTTAGACCGCGCCCCGATGGGCTGCGTTCAATATAACAGTCCTTACACGCCTTCATTATGCGCCGAACATCCAAATCGTTGATGAGCTTGCCGCTCGCGTCGATGCAGTTGTCGAGGTCGAGTGCACCGATACCCGTACTGGACAGGAGCGCGATGCCCATGCCCGCGTAATGCAGCGGAGCGGCGTTATAAGCCGCCAAAGCTTCGTCGAAGGTCACAAGATTGGCCACGTCTTCCGGTTTACCAAGAGAGCCGCTCCGCACTGCGCCATTCGCATAGTACGGTACCTTATCGGGCTTGGGTTTGTCGGCCTTTATGACCGCTTTCCAAAGTAACCAGAGCTTCTGCGCCTTGAGTTCATAAGGAACGACGTCGCCCATGCATACCGAGGGTGGATTAAAATAGTCGCGTTTCATGACACGCCTCCGTTCAAGTAGGCACGAACATCGGACACGCGCCACCGGCGCGCCTGCGGTCCGATAGCAATGGGCTGCGGCAAACGCCCAGCCTGCACGTCACGCCAGATCGAGGCGCGGCTGCGCCCTGAGAGGATCGATAGTTCTTTTGTAGAAACCAGCGCCTCGGCAGGCATGCTGGTGAGTGCTTCAAGTCTTTGCGGTATGGCCATGGTGCCCTCCAGTTGGTTTTGGATGACACCGCTTGTGCACGTCCTTGGGGTGGGCACCGTGTGGCCCTAGAAACTTACTTCGTAATCCGCAGTCGCTTCTTGTGCGCATAGACTGTTGATAGCCCGATCCCTTCAGCGGCAGCTATCCGCTTGGCACCACCACGGATGTGCCAGAGGTCAGCGTACTTGCGCCGCAGTTCCTCCGCAGTTAGCTGCGCCGCTTCCTTTCGTTCGACGTTTGCCCCGAGATCATTAGGCGCAGGGTTCTGGTAAGGTTCTCCACTCTCGTCGTCGTATCGGACACCATTCCATGCATAGGCCGTGCCTGCGGCAGCCAGCGCGTCCCGCAATGCCGACTGCGAGCCTACCTTGCACAGTAAATGCGTAGGCATCTGAACGCTGAATTGCCGGTCCCATGCCGCCCGCGCAGCCGCGAGTTCACGCTCTCTGGCTTTCCTTTTGTCAGTCGACATCCTCAAGCCCTCTCAGTCAGCGACACGACATTCCCACCAGCAGCCACTCCCGTGACATGTGCCGCCCATGCGTCCATTACGCCACGCCGTTGCTCTACTAAATCCGTCCGGTGATAGGCTGCTTCGACGGCGTTACGGATCGTATGCGCCAGCGCGCGCTCTGCTAGATCACGTGATACGCCCTTCTCACTGGCCCAGTCTCGGAAGGTCGATCGAAGACCGTGGGGCACGGCAGGACGCCCAGACCGCTGGTCTAGGTATCGTCCATCCCGATCTTCGTTGATGCGCCTCATGCAGGCGCTCAGCGCCATGTCCGACAGCATCCCTCCCCTCACCGCCGGAAAGACGTAAGGCGAGCCCAAATCGCGCGGCAGCGCCTGCAACAGCGCGACCGCCTGCGAGGTGAGCGGCACTCGGTGCTCCTTTCCAGCCTTCATCCGCTGCGCAGGTATGGTCCAAAGCTTAGCCTTGAGGTCGATCTCTGCCCACGTTGCACCCCTGATCTCGCCCGACCGCGCAACCGTCAGAGTCATCATCTCCAGCGCCCGCGCGGCCATACCGTCGCGCTTCTGCAGATCGGCAAACCACGACACCACGTCACTGATCGACAACGCCGGTTGGTTACTGACCTTCGCCACCTTCGAGGGCTTGGGCAGGATCGCGTCGAGGTTCCCTTTCCACCGGGCCGGATTGTCACCCTCCCTGTGTCCCGCCACGGTCGCCCATGCCAACACCCCCTCGATACGCCCCCTCACCCGGGTCGCCGTCTCCGTCTTCGTCTGCCACATCGGCTCCAATACGCGCAGTACGTCCGGGACGCCTATGTCACCCACCAGCATCTTGCCCAACTTCGGGTTTGCGTATGTGCGCAGGGTCGAGCGCCACTGGTCGCAGTGTTTGGGGTTCTTGAACTCAGTCAGTTTGCTTTCAAGGTACTTCTCAACCGCATTTTCGAAGTTCAGCCCGCGTTTCTGCTCGGCCTGCAGCCGGGAGCGCAGCACCTTGCGCTCCTCGACAGGGTCGAGCCCCTGCCAGACCTTCTCCAGCTCTGCACGCGCGCGTTCACGCGCTTGCGCCAGCGTCACGGTGGGATAACTTCCCAAGCCGATATGCCTGCGCTTGCCGCCCACTGGCGTACGGAGGAGCCATGACTTGGACCCTCTCGGCGTGATCTGCAGCATCAGACCCTGCACCCCGCCGACCGATATGACCTTGTTAGACTTGCCCCTGTCGTGCTCCAGCCGCTTCACCTCAAGCGCTGTCAGTTCCTTCGCTAGCTTTGGCATAACCGACCTTCCTACCTACCTAAATGGTTGCAATTAGCTGAGACTAGCTTAGGCAGGGTGTGCAAGTAAAATTATGCAATTCATTGGCAAACAATACACATTCGATCTCTGTGAGCCCGGATGAAACAATAAATTGGCGGCCTGTCTCTCCGCCATAAAAATCCAAACACGACCACTTACGAAAACGCGCCCCACTCGGGCGCGTTTCGCGTTTCATTGGCGCTTTAACGTGCGGGTTCCACAGCCTCGGCTAGAAAACGTCCTGCAACCCATCCGGTCAATTTAGGCTCCGTGACGGTTTGGACCTGACACCAGCGTTGCGCTTCTGCCATGCGGCACCCCAAGTTTCGAACGACATCGTCGGCGTGCAAGACCGCAACTTTGTTTGTACTTTGGCTAGGCCCCGTGCGCAGGTTCAAACCGCCACTAGCGACAACAGCCCAAAAATCTGGCCCGCCCATCAACCCATCAGCATAGTCATTTTGGACAATACCCTGTGGCTTACCCGTGATCGATATGTCCAACGTATACTCTGCAACCTCGTTGCGTCGCGCTGCTGCGCGATACAGATAGACCATAACCGTATAGTCACCCGAAACTGGTAAGGTGGCGCTAAACTGGTTGAGGTCTGGTACGCTGTCGCTGGTCAAACTACTGACGGCGAGCGCCGCATCACCTGGGCCTGCCCCCGGTGCATAAACGTTGAAATAGGTGGCCGCGTTCGACGATTGAAGTGAGAGATCCATCACTTGCCCAGCTTCGGCGCCAAGATGGTACAAAACCGCTTCTCGCCCAACAATTCGATCCGAAATTACGGTCCCTGTCGTTCCCGCTGCAAATTCAACGTCAACGGAACGATCACTGCCCTGACCATGACCTGCGGTCGAAAAAGCCCCGAACATCATCAAAGACGCCGCTACAACCTTTAGCATAATTCACCCCTTACTTCTTACCGTTTTAAATTATCACCGATCGGCAGTTTCGTCAGCCCACTTCGGAACCGATCACATCATCGACAACCTTCCTTTGATTTCGACGCAAGACACGCCATATCGTAGCTTCAAATTAGGAGGTGACATGACACAGTATGAACGCCGACCCGAGGTGATCGAAGCGCTCGATCCCGAACAATATTATGTGACCCAAGAATCCGGCACTGAACGTCCGGGCACGGGGAAATACCTCTCCAACAAGGAGCCAGGTCTGTACGTCGACGTGGTTTCGGGCGAACCTCTCTTTGCCTCATCCGCGAAATATGAATCTGGCTGCGGCTGGCCTTCATTTGTTAAACCGATTGTCAGCGACCATGTAGTCGAACTTACAGACGTGTCGCATGGGATGGTCCGCACCGAGGTGCGGTCAAAATATGGAGACAGCCATTTAGGGCACGTGTTCCCAGATGGACCGCGCGATCGCGGTGGCCTGCGCTATTGCATCAATTCCGCTGCGTTACGCTTTATCCATCGTGACGATATGGAAGCCGAAGGTTATGGCGCGTTCATTGATCAAGTGGAGGAAATTTGATGGCTGAGCAACGTGCGGTTCTTGCAGGTGGATGTTTCTGGGGAATGCAGGATTTGATCCGCCGACAAACGGGCGTATTGCGGACACGTGTCGGTTATACGGGCGGTGACGTGCCGAACGCGACCTATCGCAACCACGGCACCCATGCCGAGGGGATCGAGATCATCTTTGATGATACCCAGACGAGCTATCGCGCCCTGCTGGAGTTCTTTTTCCAAATTCATGACCCGACGACAAAGAACCGTCAGGGCAATGACATTGGGTTGTCGTATCGTTCGGCGATTTACTATGTCGATGAAGATCAAAAGGCCGAAGCACTGCGCACGATTGCAGATGTGGATGCCTCAGGTATTTGGCCCGCTAAGGTCGTGACCGAAGTCGAACCTGTTGGCGACTTCTGGGAAGCAGAGCCTGAACATCAGGATTATCTAGAGCGGCACCCGAATGGCTACACCTGCCATTTCCCGCGTCCGAATTGGACCCTGCCGCGCACATGAAAAAGGGGCCGTCTGGCCCCTTCTCTTATTCTTCTTCGTCGTTCAGATCGGCGTCGTAGTTACCATCTCGCCCTTTGTAACCGCGAGCCACTACGAATTTTTCGGAACTATCCGCACGTGACGAAGGGGGTTTGATGTTTGCGACCGATTTGAAGTTCTTCTTCAGCGTTTTCATCAATTCGCCTTCCGCCCCACCAGCAAGGACTTTGGCAACAAAGGTGCCGCCGGGTGCGAGAACGTCGAACGCGAAATAAGCGGCTGCTTCACACAGCGCGATAATGCGAAGGTGGTCGGTTTGTTTGTGACCAGAGGACGCAGCAGCCATGTCTGACATCACAACGTCTGCTTCACCGCCCAGCCACTCTTTAACCAAAAGGTCTGCATCGTCGGACAGGAAATCGAGCTGGTGAATTTCAGCACCCGCCAGCGGTTCAACCTCTTGAAGGTCGACGCCCAAAACGGTCCCTATCCGCTTGCCCTGCTTTTCTCCCAGCGCATTCACACGTTTCACCGCAACTTGCATCCAGCCACCCGGTGCACAGCCAAGGTCAACGATCCGAGCCCCCGGAACGAGGAACCGATATTTGTCGTCGAGTTCGAGGATTTTGAACGCCGCGCGACCGCGATAGCCTTCGGCCTGCGCACGTTTCACGTAAGGATCGTTCAACTGCCGCTGCAACCAACGGGTCGACGAGGTCTTGCGACCACGGGCGGTTTTCACCTTAACGAAAAGGTCACGCTGTCCGCGTCCACTGGTATTTTTGGTCCCGGGTTTCTTAGCCATTCTTCCAGTCCGATCTTAGCAGAGCGTTCCTCTACCCCTAAAACGGAGTATCCTCAAGCACGCCATCCGCGCTCATTTGTGCATAAAGCAGACCCTCGCGCAGACCACGGTCCGCGACCGACAGACGATCCGTCGGCCAAATCCGCATAAGGGCCTGAAGGATAGCCGACCCCGACATAATCAAGGCCTGACGATCGCGACCGATCCTCGGGTCATTGCGGCGCCCATCAGGGCCAAGCGATAGGTAGTCCCGAATGACAGCATCAATCTGATCGCTGGTCATCCGAAGCCCATCGACCTTGGTCCGATCATAGCGTTTCAGCCCCAAATGGCTGGCCGCCACAGTCGTCACGGTGCCGCTTGTGCCAACGATCTGAAACCCCTCGCGGGTCTGTTCGGCGGTATAGGGGCTGAATTTCGACAGTTGTTCTTCAAAGAACCAGCTCATCAGAGCGAACCGCGCCGCGTCGTCCTCTACGTCCTCGAACTGATCGCGCAGGGTCGCGACGCCTAATGGCACCGAAATCCAGTCGACGACTTTCGCCGCCGCAAACGGACCAGGGTCCTGCACAAAGCCACGATGAAGCCGCATGATCGCACCAGGGCGTTCGCGATGCGGCACGTTCGTGAGGTCGATCCAAACAAGCTCGGTCGAGCCGCCGCCGATATCAACAACCAGCAACTGTTCTGTTTTGGTGCTGACGAGTGGCGCGCAGGAGATAACCGCTAAACGCGCTTCTTCCTCTGGGCTGATAATCTCCAGCCGCAGACCCGTTTCGCGTCTGATCTGATTGATAAACTGCTTACCGTTTTTCGCGCGCCGACACGCCTCTGTTGCGACCAGCCGCATATGGCCGACCTTATGGCGCTGTAGCTTTTGCTTACAGATCCGCAATGCCGCAATCGTGCGGTTCATCGACCCACGACCTAGCCGGCCTGAACTTTCAAGCCCGTAGCCCAGCTGGACCGACTTCGAAAAGCTGTCAATCACATGAAACTGGCTGCCCTTTGGTTGGGCAATCAGCATGCGACAGCTATTTGTACCCAAATCCAGCGCAGCGTAAAGCGAGGCCGGATCAGGCATTACAGGCGCGGGGGTCTCTACCGCCTTCGGGAACGCGCCCGCACCACGGGGACGCTTGGGCGCCATAGGATACGCCCTCCATTTCAAGTTACCTCCAACCTATGCCCCCGAGCGGCGCCGCGCAAGCCTCTCTGGACGAAACCTAGTCGCAGGAAAGTGGCAGCATGTCGAAAACCGACCTCGTGTCGGAAAATGCCGAGCGTATGAAGGAAGCCAAGAGGAAAAGGGAATCACAAATGGCAGATGTCACTATCGTTTACTGGCGGGATATCCCAGCACAGGTCATCGTCGGCAAAGGTCGCCGTGGCCACAAAGTGCAATTGCCCGAACGGTTTGAACAAGCGATCGACCGCGCCGCAATGAAGGCGGATATGGCGGGCACCGATGATTACCTCTCCGAATGGCGCAAGGCAGAGCCCTACTCTGTCGAAGGTGACGATGCAGAGGTCGCAAATGCCGAAGCTGCGCGTCTCGATGCCGAATACACACCAGAGCGTCTAAAGGCGCTGATCGAAAACAAAGGTCACGCGTGACCACCCGCTCTTTCAAGGAGGCCATGATGGCACTGCTTCCGTTTATGCGTAAAAAAGAAAATGTGACCACGGCCAATGCTGATCTGGAAGCATTCCTCCAAGGTTACTCGATCGAAGTGATGCCGCGCACCGCAGAAAAGGTTGAGAACTTCCGCGACCTGCTGCCCGCTGGCACCCGCGTTTACATCGCACATATCGATGGCACACCGATCGAAGACATGGTGGCGACCGCTGCCCGTCTGCGCGACGAAGGCTTTGACCCGATGCCACACTTCCCTGCCCGCATCATCAAAGACGCAGCAACGCTCGAAGATTGGGTGAACCGCTATTCCTCTGAAGCTGGCGTGAACCAAGGTCTCATCCTCGCGGGTGGCGTTGATCAGCCTGTTGGCGAATTCCACTCGTCGATGCAGCTTCTTGAGACTGGGATTTTTGACCGCGCTGGGTTCAAACGTCTGCACGTCGCAGGTCACCCTGAAGGCAACCGCGACATTGACCCCGATGGGTCGGACAAAAACGTCATGGACGCGCTGCGCTGGAAACAGAAGTTCGCGAACTCGACCGATGCGAAAATCGCGATGGCGACCCAGTTCTGCTTTGAGGCACAACCCGTTATCGAATGGGCAAACGCGCTTAAGGCGGCTGGCGTTGATATTCCGATCCACATCGGTATCGCAGGTCCGGCAAAACTGCAGACCCTGATCAAATTCGCAATCGCGTGTGGCGTTGGCCCGTCGCTGCGTGTTCTTCAGAAACGCGCGATGGATGTGACTAAACTCGTCCTGCCCTATGAGCCGAATGAAATCCTCGAAGAGCTGGCAGCACACAAAGCTGCGAACCCTGATTTCAACATTGAACAGGTTCACTTCTTCCCACTCGGTGGCATTAAGACCAACGCCGAATGGGCAATCAAAAATGGTGGCGACGCTGCCACCCCCGTAAATCAAGCCTAAGGACAGTCAGTATGACCCGCACTATCGTCGAATCCGCATCGAAAACCGCCATTATCGGCTTTGACCAGCCGTTCTGCGTGATTGGTGAACGGATCAACCCTACGGGCCGCAAGAAACTAGCTGCTGAACTGGAAGCAGGCGATTTCTCGACCGTTGAAAAGGACGCACTGGCACAGGTTGCTGCTGGCGCGAACATCCTCGATATCAACGCTGGCGTTGTCTACAACTCCAACCCGAACCCGAACGAGACCGAGCCGCCGCTCATGGTCAAAATGATCGAACTGGTTCAAGGCCTGACCGATTGCCCGATCTGCATCGACTCCTCGGTTCCTGCTGCTCTCGAAGCGGGTCTGCAGGCTGCAAAAGGCCGTCCGCTTTTGAACTCGGTCACGGGTGAAGAAGAGCGTCTGGAGTTCGTTCTGCCGCTCGTTAAGAAATACAACGTTCCTGTTGTTGCGATCTCGAACGACGACACTGGTATCTCCGAAGACCCAGACGTTCGTTTCGAAGTAGCAAAGAAAATCGTTCAGCGCGCTGCTGACTTTGGCATCCCTGCCTACGACATCGTTGTTGACCCGCTCGTTATGCCGATCGGTGCTATGGCGACCGCTGGTAACCAAGTATTCGCTCTCGTCCGTCGTCTGCGCGAAGAGCTGGGCGTGAACACGACTTGCGGCGCATCGAACATCTCGTTCGGTCTGCCGAACCGTCACGGCATCAACAACGCGTTCCTGCCGATGGCAATGGGTGCAGGCATGACCTCTGCGATCATGAACCCATGCGCCCTGCCCGTCGCGGCATCGAAGATCGAGGAAAAGAAACTGGAGCTGGCTGCCGCTGGCATCATCGTTCCTGATGACATCGATCTGGAAACCTTCTGCCAATTGACTGGTCTGGGTTCGACTCAATCGCGTCCAGGTAAAGAAATGGAAGCAATCCGCGCTGCAAACCTGCTGACCAACAACGATCCGCACGGTGGTGACTGGATCCGCTTTAACAAGCCTCCGTCGGCTGCTGGAGCTGAAGGCGACGGCCGTCGTCGCGGTGGTCGCCGTCGCGGCTAACGCTCTGCGAACACACCCAAAAGAAACGGGCCCTTGTGGGCCCGTTTTTCGTTTAGCGGTAGTAAAGCGATTTTCCGTTGTGGAAGATCTGCACCTTTTCAGGCACCGCCCGTAGGCTGACCGTTTGACCACGCATATCGGCGTGAATACCGGGAAGTTTGCCAATCACAGGTTCAGCTGCGCCGTTCTTTTCGAAATAGAGCAAGGTGACCTCGCCCAGAGCTTCGAGAATATCGACCTTGCCCGTGTAAATCGCATCGCAGTCATCACAAGGAACCATGTCCTCTGGACGGACACCGATATTCACCTTGAGCCCCATATCCGCAGTGCTGGTTGGAACCGCAGAGATAGCCGTGCCGCCCGTTGCCAGTTTCACAGTGGTCTGCGCACCCGTCCCAACGATTTCGCCCGCCAAAAGGTTCATCGCAGGAGAGCCGATGAATTGCGCCACAAATTCGTTCTCTGGCCGCTCATAGAGTTCGAGCGGCGTGCCGACCTGCGCGATGCCTTTGTTTGCGAGCACCACGATACGCGACGCGAGCGTCATCGCTTCGACCTGATCGTGGGTCACGTAAATCATCGTCGATTCAGGCATCGCCTCTTTCAACTGAGCGATCTCAATCCGTGTTGCCACGCGCAGCGCCGCATCAAGGTTCGAAAGCGGTTCGTCGAAGAGATAAACCTGCGGGTCGCGAACAATCGCGCGACCGATGGCGACACGCTGACGCTGACCGCCCGAGAGCGCCTTAGGCAGGCGATCAAGATACGGCTCCAACTGAAGGATTTTCGCAGCCTTATTCACAGCCGCATCAATCTCTTCCGCAGATTTCTTTGCGATTTTCAGCGCAAAGGACATGTTATCGCGCACCGTCATATGCGGATAGAGCGCGTAGGATTGGAACACCATGGCGATCCCGCGCTGCGCAGGCGGAATGTCGTTCACGACCTGACCACCGATTTCCAACGTGCCCCCGCTGATCTTTTCCAGACCTGCGATCATACGAAGAAGCGTGGATTTTCCGCAGCCAGATGGGCCTACGAAAACGATTAGCTCGCCTTCTTTGATGTCGAGGTTGATGTTCTTTAGAACCTCAACGCCGCCACCATAGACCTTGGCAACTTCCGTAAGTTTGAGATCGGCCATGTGTTTCCCCTCCCCTTAGGTCCGCTTGAGCGCGATATAGGGCTGCCAAGGCCCCAAGTGCAGCGCGCCGTCGGGTGCAACATGAGCACCACCCAGTTCGCCACCAATTGGCAACCATTCCCCAGACGGGGCTGCCAAATCAGACGGCGTGTCGCTCATATTGAACGCGCAATAGATCGTCGTGTCACCCGCAGATCGTGTAAAGCTGACAATATCGCCGTTCACTTCGAGTGGTGTCGACGCGCCAGATTTCAGCGCTTCATGAGCGTGACGGAATGCGATCGCTTTGCGGTAGTGATGGATCAAGCCTGCCGGATCTTTTTCCTGCGGCTCAACCGACAGGCCAAGGTGTTCGCTGGACACCGGAAGCCACGGTTTACCATTGGTGAAACCACCGCTGGCATTATCCTGCTCCCATACCATCGGCGTCCGGCAACCGTCACGGCCTTTGAATTCAGGCCAGAATTCGATGCCGTAAGGGTCTTGCAAATCTTCAAACGCAACATCAGCCTCTGGAAGACCCAGTTCTTCGCCCTGATAGATACAGACCGATCCGCGCAGACACATCATCATCGTTGTGAAGAGGCGGGATGCAGCAGGTGTCAGGCCCCAACGGGTGACGTGGCGCACAACGTCGTGGTTCGAATAGGCCCAGCAGGCCCAGCCGTCAGCGGCAACTTCGTCGACTTTCGCCATAACGTCAGCCACGTATTGTGCGGACGGGCGTGCACCTGACAGTAGTTCGAACGCATAACACATCTGCATGACGTCATTGCCACGGGTATATTGCCCCATGATCTCTAGACCACGCTGCGCATCACCAACCTCACCTACCGCAGCGGCGCCAAACGGCTCCATCACGGCGCGAAGTTTACGAAGAAAATCAAGGTTCTTCGGGTGGTTCTTATCGTAAAGGTGCTCTTGGTGGTTATACGGGTTCACCGACGGCGCGATGGTCGCATTTCGCATCTCTTTGGGCAGCGGCGGGTTATCGCGAAGCTGCTCATCGTGCATATAGAAGTTAATGGTGTCGAGGCGGAAACCATCGACACCACGGTTCAGCCAGAACCGACCCACGTCCAAAAGCGCCTCTTGAACCTTTGGATTGTGGAAGTTCAGGTCGGGCTGCGACACTAGGAAGTTGTGCAGATAATATTGCTCGCGACGCGCATCCCACTGCCACGCGGATCCACCGAAGATCGACAACCAGTTGTTCGGCGCGGTGCCATCTGGTTTCGGGTCAGACCAGACATACCAATCGGCCTTATCATTATCGCGGCTCTGGCGGCTCTCGACGAACCACGGGTGGACATCCGAAGTATGCGACAGAACAAGGTCGATCATCACGCGAATGCCGAGGCTATGCGCAGTCTCAATCACCGCATCAAAATCAGCGAGCGATCCGAACATCGGATCAACGTCGCAATAGTCTGAAACGTCATAACCGAAGTCTTTCATCGGGGACGTAAAGAATGGCGAAATCCAGATCGCATCAACGCCGAGCGACGCGATATAGGGCAAACGCTGGACGATGCCCAAGAGATCGCCAATGCCGTCGCCGTTGCTGTCTTGATAGCTGCGGGGATAAATCTGGTAAATAACGGCCCCACGCCACCAGTCTTTGTCCTGCATGTTCGACACAATAGGTGCCTTGCTCATTTCAGTAGTCCTTATTTCACGGACCCGGCGAGGAGGCCTCGCACGAGGTATTTTTGCATAGCAAAGAAGACGATCAGCGGCACAGAGATCGACACAAAGGCCGCCGTCGCAAGAATTTCCCAGTTGCCGCCGCGTGTGCCCAAGAGCTCTACGATTTGGCGCGTCATAACAGTGGTGTTGCCTGAGCTATCGATCAGGAACACGAGAGCCACGAGCAGGTCGTTCCATGTCCACAAGAACTGGAAGATCGCGAAGGATGCGAGCGCAGGGAACGAAAGTGGTAGGATGATACGGGTAAAGATCTGGAAATCGGTCGCACCGTCTACACGAGCGTTTTCAATGATATCCCGCGGAAGGCCAGCCATGTAGTTCCGCAGCAGATAAATCGCGAGAGGCATACCAAAGCCCGTGTGGGCCAACCAAACACCCAGATACCCTTTGCCGATCCCAATCTCGAGGTGCAGACGCAAGAGCGGGATCAGCGCAAGCTGTAGCGGCACGACCAGTAGACCCACGATTGCTGCGATCAAGAGGGCTCGCCCAGGGAAATCCATCCAAGCCAGCGCGTATGCCGCAAAGGCAGCGATAGTGATCGGGATGATCGTTGCGGGGATGGTCACGGTAAGCGTGTTAAAGAACGCCTTTGCCATGTCATCACTGGCTTGTCCGCCACCCTGCCCCGTGCCGAGACCAAAAATGACCGACAACAGGATCAGAGTACCAAACCCGAACACGATAACCGCCGACCGCGTGTGATCGGGACGTAGCGAACGGGCGGAAAATCCAGCTACTGTCCCCACGATAACTGCAGCCACGATATAGACCAGCAGCGATTGAACTACGCCTTGACCCAGAACGGTGTCATAGTTTTCCAATGTGAATTCAGGTGGCGTCACAGCCGTCACAAAGACGCGCTGACCACGGCCCGAAGGTTGATCCACAGAGGACCAAACGTAATCGCCATTGGCCTCAACAGCAAAGCTTTCGCCATCACCTAAATCAGCAGTTTCACCTACCGCATAAGCGGAAATTTCGCGGGACGACGATCCCCAACGGGAAATCTCTGCTTCAGTTCCACCCTCAAAAAGGTTCCCCGATACGACCCAAGTTCCGTCCGCCTGCTGAACGGCGAAATCATCTGGGTCTGCCGCACGGAGCGTCAAGCTCTGTTCGCTAGGGAAGAGAGCTTTCCACCAACCAGAGGTCGAAATCTGATCTGCCGTACGGAAAGACGAAACGAACAGACCAACAGTCGGGAAAATCCACAGAACAACCAGCAGAACGACTGAAATATGGACCGCCCAGTTGAGCGAGGATTTGGTGCCTGCGATGTTGTCCATCAGCGCATCTCCTTGCGAGCATTGTAGACGTTCCAAACGAGGATCGGTGTGACGAGCAGCATAATGATCATCGCAGAGGCCGACCCAACACCCCAGTCATTCGAGCGGAAGAGTTTGTCATACATGTAATTGGCGAGGACCTGCGTCTCCCACTGACCGTTGGTCATAGCGAAAACGATATCGAACACCTTGAGCACAACGATGGTGATCGTGGTCCACACGACGACGATCGTATTCATGATCTGCGGAACTTTGATCTTGAAAAAGATCTGGAACGGGTTTGCGCCGTCGATGATTGCGGCCTCAATCGTATCCTCGGGAATACCGCGAAGGGCCGCCGAGAGGATCACCATGGCAAAGCCCGTCTGGATCCAGATCAGCACAACCATCAAGAAGAAGTTGTTCCAGAACGGAATGGTCAGCCACGTTTGCTGTTCACCATAAGGCATCGCGAGGGTCGCACTATCAATCACGTTGAGCGCCGATAGAACAGCAACCCAAGTCAGCAGAACGGCACCGACGACACGCAGGAGTTTGAGGGCAATCCCTTCCACAACATGCGCTGCAGGTTTCACAATCGGTCGACCAACAAGGTAGGCGGCATAGCCAACAACAGCGGCGAAACCAGCGAACATCAGGGCGGGAAGAACGCGAAGTATGAGCACAGACCCGAAACCGCCATCGAACTGCAGCCAAAGCGCGTTCAAGATACCGATTTGGTTCTGATCCGCAGGACGTGCGTCATAGATCAATTTAAAGATCACAGCCGCGCCGACGAAAGAGATCGCCATCGGCATAAAAATCAGGGATTTTGCAAAGCTGCCCCATTTGATCCGGTCGGTCAGTTGCGCAACCAACAGCCCCAGCGCGGTCGCCGCGGCGGGAACGATAAGGAGCCAAAGAAGGTTGTTGCGCATCGCTTCCCAGAATTTATCTTCGGCAAACATGCGACGGTAGTTGTCAAAACCAACGTATTGGGAGGCCCCGCCCGGTAGGCGTTCGCTCAGCGACAAACGGAAGGTTTCGACCACGGGATAAGCAAGGTAAAGCCCCAGCGCCAAGAGCGCGGGCATCAGAAACAGCCATGGACGTACCATATTGGCACGGTTGATGTTGCGCCCTGCGTGAATGCCTTTGGCTGGAAAAAGAACCTTATCGAGAAAGATGTTCGAGCCGTAGAAATAGGCCAAACAGCCGCCAACGCCGATAAAAATGGTGATTAAACCCTGTAACGCCGGACTCATGGCAGCCCCTCCCCTGAGCGGTAGAAAATAGGGGCAACCTTACGCAAAGGTTGCCCCATAGATCATCTAGCGATGATTACTTAATTGCGTCCCAAGACGTCTGGATCGCATTCGCTACGTCTTCTGCGGAAGCGCCGCCAACGTAGTCAACCATGCCAGTCCAGAACGAACCTGCGCCAACAGCGCCCGGCATCAGGTCGGAACCGTCAAAGCGGAAGGTGGTTGCGCCCTGAAGGATCTCGCCCTGCGATTTCAGCGCTGCCGATGCGTATGCATCGTTGTTCACGCCGAGGTGCGGTGTGAGGAAGCCACCCTGAGCCATCATGACTTCTTGTGCAAACGGGGTCTGCAGGAATTCCATGAAGCCACTGGTCGCATCAGATGCGTTGGTTACAGCCATCAGAGTACCGCCGCCCAGAACTGGGTTGCCGAGGTTTTTGTCAGCGTAGGACGGGAAGTAGAAGAAGTCAGCATCGGTGCCCACTTCGGTGCCTTCTGGGAAGAACGCCGGAATGAACGAAGCCTGACGGTGCATGTAGCAAGCCGGCGGAGCGTCGAACAGGCCTTTCGGGCTATCACGGAAGTCGGTGGTTGCTACAGCGCCAGCGCCGCCAGCAACATATGCGTCGTTCTTCGCGAATGCGCCGAACTCTTCGATTGCACCGATAACTTCAGGCGAGTTGAATGGCAGTTCGTTGGTGGTCCATGCGTCATAAACGGATGCAGGCTGCGTGCGGAGCATCAGGTCTTCGACCCAGTCAGTTGCCGGCCAGCCAGTCGCTGCGCCCGAACCCAGACCGATACACCACGGGGTGCCACCGTCAGCAACGATCTGATCGGTCAGTGCTTTGAGTTCTTCCATCGAGGTTGGCACTTCGTAGCCAGCATCTTCGAAGTTCTCAGGGACGTACCAAACGAGCGACTTCAGGTTCACGTTGAAGAAGAAGCCAAAGAAGTCGTCGCCAGCACCAGCATTGTCATAGGTGCCGAGGTCAACCCACGACTGACCAGCAGCGTAGTTGTCCAGAACCCACTGACGTGCATCAGCACCGAGCGGGGACAGTTTGCCTTGGCTTGCGAGCGAAGCGGCAAGACCCGGCTGCGGGAATACTGCGAGGTTCGGTGCAGCGCCTGCTTCAACGTCGATT
This sequence comes from Aestuarium sp., assembly GCF_023253315.1. Lineage (NCBI taxonomy): Bacteria > Pseudomonadati > Pseudomonadota > Alphaproteobacteria > Rhodobacterales > Paracoccaceae > Aestuarium > Aestuarium sp. Next base: position 66,862 of record NZ_JALRGW010000004.1, on the reverse strand, counting down.
ACGATCTGCTGTTCAAAGCTGTCAGAGCCAACGTAAGATACGTCTGCGCCGGTCGCTGCTTCAAAGTATGCAACCATGTTGTTGAAGTAGTCAGCTTCTGGCGACATCCACGGACCAGAGATGGTCACGGTCTGACCTGCGTAGTCGTGGCCAGCAGCGAAGTCTGCGTAGCTATCCCAGCTGAACGCGCCCTCGCCCTCAGCGAAAATCAGGTGTGCATCTGCGTGCGCCATCGTGGCGGTCAGCGCGATAACTGCAGCACCGGTGTAAAATTTCTTCATGGTTTCTCCTCCCAAGTCCGCCTCTCGACGATTTGAATGTGATCAAGTCCGCCTATCAAATTTATCCAAAGCGGTTTGATTGGTGTAACGATTGCCTCATTCAAAAGGCACTGTCAATGATTCACCGATATAGCGCTAACATACCTAAAATCACCTTCGCATCTGCAGAAAATTAATAAATACACATTAAATTGACGTTAATAAGCGGCGCAGATAGTCTGAGCTATGAAATTTAAAACCGCTTTGGAAACCGAATGAACCTCAAAGAGCTGTCCACAAAACTCGGATTGAGCCAAACCACGGTGAGTCGCGCATTGAACGGCTACCCCGAGGTTTCCGAAGAAACGCGCGAAAAGGTTCGCCGCGCTGCAGAAGAACATAACTACCGCCCGAACACCCGTGCCCGCAGCCTCGCCACGGGTCGCACAATGGCGATTGGTCACGTGATCCCTGTATCGACAAAGCATGAGATGGTGAACCCGGTGTTCGGCGATTTTATCGCAGGCGCTGGTGAAGTTTATTCCCGTGAAGGCTACGACATGGTTCTGACCCTCGTTGAGGATAACAATGAGGAAGCGGCCTACCGTCAGATCAAATCTCGCGGCTCCGTCGATGGCGTTGTGGTCCACGGCCCCCTGATGGATGAACCCCGTATTCCTCTGCTGAAAAAGATCGGTCTCCCATTCGTCGTGCACGGTCGCGCCACCAATGCGATTGATCCCTATTCTTGGGTCGACATGAACAACCGCCGTGCGTTTGAGCGTGCGACCGAACTTTTGCTAGATCTCGGTCACCGTCGAATTGCTTTGATAAATGGCCTTGAGAGGATGGATTTCGCCTTCCGTCGTCGCGAGGGGTATGAGGCCGCGCACTACAATCGCGGACTGACCCCCGACCCGATTTTGATGTGTAGCCACGAAATGACCGAACTTTTCGCGCATGACACGACGGCGACCCTGCTCGGCCAGCCCAACCCACCGACGGCTTTCCTCGTGTCCTCAATGATCTGCGCTTTGGGTGTCCGTCGCGCAATTGAAGAACGCGGATTGATCATGGGCAAGGACGTGTCTGTCGTCACACACGACGACGTGTTGTCCTACCTACGGAACGGCGGTGATGTGCCGATCTTTACAGCCACGCGATCCTCTGTTCGTGAGGCTGGCCGAAAGTCTGCCGAAATCCTGCTGCAAATGATCAATGATCCGACCCGCGATCCTGAAACTGTCCTTTTTGAAGCCGAATTGGTTTTGGGTCAGTCCACAGGTCCCGCACTGGTTCGGGCTTAATTCAAACTTGCAGCCTAATCGCTTTGAACACTAAAAGCAGCGCACGCGGGAACGCAGTCGCTCATATCTCGTCTTAGAAAAGGTGCCCTATGGCTCATCCGGTTGATACGCTTTCACTCGTCGCTGACATTGGCGGCACCAATACCCGCGTGGCATTGGCTGATGGTCGAACAATCCTGCCCGAAACGATCCGCCGTTATTCGAATGCCGAATTTCCAGGACTAGAAACGGTGATCCGCCAATACGTCAAAGACGAAAATGGCGTCGATCCCAAGGCCGCTTGTGTCGCTGTCGCTGGTCCCGTTCGCGATGGAAAAGCGACGATGACCAACCTCGATTGGACGATCGATAAGCCGACTCTTACGCGCGCCACTCAGGCCGAAAATGTAGCCATTCTGAATGACTTGCAGGCCCAAGGTCATGCAATTGGATATATCGACGACGCCAATGTTCCGATTGTTTTGGATGGTGCCAAAGGCAATGAACACGCCGCGAAACTCGTGATCGGCGTAGGCACTGGGTTTAACTGTGCGCCAGTATTTGAAACCGAGGCAGGTCGACTAGTCACCCCGTCAGAGGCTGGTCACGCGAACCTACCCATTCGCACCGACGCCGAATTGCGGCTTTGCAACTTCGTCTCCAACGCACACGGCTTCCCCGCAGTCGAGGACGTGCTCTCTGGTCGTGGTCTAGAGCGCGTTTACATGTGGCTGGGTCAAGAAGCCGGCACCCCTGTCGAAAAGAGCGCCGCTGAAATCATGACCGCCTGTGCCGATGGCAGTGATCCTCGCGCCATTGCGGCAGCCCAGCAATTTACCCGCATTCTGGGCACCGTGGCTGGTAACTTGTCTCTGATCCACTTGCCCTTTGGCGGTGTTTATCTGTCCGGTGGTGTTGCGCGGGCGTTCAAACCCTACCTTGATCAGTTCGGGTTCGACACTGCGTTCCGCGACAAAGGTCGCTTTGCGGGCTTTATGAGCAACTTCACTGTCCACGTGATCGAAGACGACTATGCGGCGCTCACAGGCTGCGCCGCACACCTCGTTTCGCACTTCGGTTAACGCGCGGCGAGCTCTGCCTCGACGGTGCGTGTGAGATCAGCCAGAGAAAACGGTTTCGTCAGAAATACCGATTGCCCAACGTCAGCAAGATGGTCAGTAAAGGCATCTTCGGCGTAGCCAGAGACGAACACAACGCGGGTCTTAGGGCGCATTTTACGCGCCTCTTTGACCCACGTTGGTCCATCTTTTCCGGGCATCACAACGTCTGAGACAAAGACATCAACGACCAATTCTGGGTCTTCGAGAAGCGTCAGAGCCTGCTCACCACTTTCGGCCTCCAACACGGTCAGCCCTTTCATCTGCAAGGCACGCGTCGCAAAGGCGCGGACTGGGGCTTCGTCTTCGACCAACAAAACGACGCCCTTTCGAGGGGTAATCGTTGGCTTTTCCGTGGCTTGAGCGGGTTGAGGGTCGAGCACCGCCCCATCGAAATGGGGAAAATAGAGCGAGAAAATAGATCCTACGTCAGGTTCGCTTTCAACGAAAATGAACCCACCAGATTGCTTCACAATCCCATATGCCGTCGAAAGCCCTAGCCCCGTGCCTTCGCCAGGTTTCTTGGTCGAATAGAACGGCTCAAATATCTTTCCGATCTTTTCTGGCGCAATCCCATGACCTTCATCGATCACCTTGATCAGCACGTAGTTACCTGCCGGCAGACGCGCGTGATCGCGTTCAAGCCGTTCCGCCAGCGTCACGTTCTGGCTTTCAACCCGAATATCCCCGCCACCCGGCATCGCATCCCGAGCGTTCACAACAAGGTTCATGATAACCTGTTCAAGCTGACGTTTATCGGCTCGAATGGGGTAGAGATTGTCCTCTTGGGACAAGACCAACCTGATCCGTTCACCGACCAGACGATCCAGCAATTGCGTCATATTCGAGAGAACGCCTGATAGGTCAAAAACTTCAGGAAGCAGCGTCTGTTTGCGCGAAAACGCGAGGAGTTGCGACACCAGCCGCGCCGCGCGGGTGGTGTTTTCTTTAATCTGACTTAGATCGCAGAAATCCGTATCGCCCTCACGATGTCGCATGAGGAGTAACTCGCAGTGTCCTGAAATTGCTGTTAAAAGGTTGTTAAAGTCATGTGCGACACCGCCCGCCAACTGACCGATGGCTTGCATTTTTTGGCTCTGAACAAACTGGGCTTCGAGCGATTTGAATTCTGTCATGTCGTTCAGAACCGCAATCAACGGACTATCAGGCTCGCGCCCCGTTGGATGCAACGCAACCTGCACAAAGAAGTCCTGCCGATCGCCCTTGCCGCGCAAAAATTCACGGGTGTTGAGGCTGCGCGATGCCGCGACATCAGCCAGCCAATCTGTGATCGGGCGCCCTAACCCCTCGAGCCGATCAGACAGCCGCGTACCATTGGTGATCTGCCCACCTAGCAACGTGCGCGCTTCTTGGTTGGCGAATAGGATTTCTCCGGTTTGAGCGACCTTGAGGATCGGTACAGGCAGCGCGTCGAGTTCACCAATATCGGCTAGGCTGTCGTGGTCATGTTCGGTTCGATTTGGTTGATCAGACTTTTGAACTCTGCGTTCAGTCGAAAGGACCCATAGGAAAACGTTCTCAGGCAGAGCGGTCACTGAAAGCCGCACGACTTCATCCTTGAGTTGAAATTCATGCTGAGCGCGCCCAAACTGCCGAGCCTCAACATTGAAACGCAAAATCGTCGCTTTAGGGCTCGCAAATATCTGGCAAAAGTCGATTGATCGCGCGGCGCCGTTTGACAACAAAATCGAACCGTCCATCCCAATCACCCACGTCGGTTCGGTGTTTGACGCTACAATTGGCTCTATTGCCGCCAAAGTCCGACGTTGCGCATACCGCCTCATAGTGTTCCGAAAAAACAAAAAAATGGCGGTTAGACCTATCGCGCCACCGCATAAATACCCAAATAAGATTACCTTCGGCTCAGTGACCCAGCCCGCCAAAGAGACTGAGATGATTGCAGTAAACGCCAAAGCGGATAGCCCAATGGGACCATCAATGCGTGCGGAACCTGTGTACACACCGATTTCTCCTAATAGTCGGGTGCACCATGTCGAAACTTGGTTAACGCACCCTTAATACGAGAAAGACTGTGCAGCGAGGTTGCATTTAATACAACCTTTAGTGGTTATCTCGACAGTGTAGCGAGGTAAAAACCATCGTGCAGTTCGGTCGGACGCAATTGCATCTCGTCAACGACAGACCACTCGGGATGGTCGGCGAGGAACCCGTCAACGACCCTGCGATTTTCAGCGCTGAGAACTGAACATGTCGCATAAGCCAATCGACCACCCTGCCCGACATGTGTCATCGCAGTTTCCAAAATCGACCGTTGAATCGTTGTTAACTCTGCCAAACGACTCTCAGTCAGACGCCACTTCGCATCGGGAGTCCGACGCCACGTCCCGCTCCCGCTACACGGTGCATCGCAGAGAACCAGATCAAATGTCCCGTTCGGGCGATTTGTGGTCTTAATGCGAGTTCCAGCGCGTGCAGCACGGGCAGGAATATCCTTCATCCGACCAACGTCGGCATCGTGAGCTGTCACGTGCGCACCAAACGCGGCAAGCGCGAGGGATTTACCGCCGCCACCAGCGCAATAGTCCAGAACGGTTTGGTCAGCAGTTACGCCCAAACGCGCCATAGCCATTTGCGATGCTGCGTCTTGAAGCTCGATATGCCCGTCATCCCACAGCCGTGTTTGTTGAATACGGCGCGCATTGCCGGTGACGATGATCGCGCCCTGGACATCTGGATGCGCATGAGCGTCGATGTCGTCGGTTTTCAGAGCGCTAAGGACCTTTTCAACCGTGCTCCGCTTACGGTTCACGCGCAGAAATACCTGTGCACGCTCCTGTTGGGCGGTCGCGATGCTCTGCGCATCAGCCCCGTAATCGGCCACCAACTGCGGCCAAAGCCATTCTGGCCAGTCCGCTTCAGCGTCTGGTGACATTTCCGTCGGCGTGTAGGCCAGTTCGTCGTCGGACAAGCTCTGCGGAGCATGTCCCTCGCCCGAAAACACATCAGCCAGATCAGCGCCCTGCTGACGCAAGAGGCCGATCATCCGACCACGCCCCGTTTCGGCGCCACCAAGTGCGGCCGTACTCCGCCAACGACGGAGAGCATCGAACACGTGGTCACGAATGGCTGCGCGGTCTTTGGATCCCGCAAAGCGCGACCCACGCGCCCAAGCGATCAGGGCAGCCTCAGCAGGCTGCCCCTCTTGGATCTTATCCAGAACTTCAATCGCCGCAGCAACGCGGGCTGCCGGTGTCATCAGCCGATCCGGTAGTTCGGGCTTTCACGGGTGATCTGAACGTCGTGAACATGCGACTCTTTCAGACCTGCGCCCGTGATTTTGACAAAGGAACAGTTCTTGTTCATCTCAGCAACGGTGGCGTTACCCGTGTAACCCATTGCAGCACGAAGACCGCCGACCATCTGGTGCAGAACCGTTGCAACAGATCCTTTGTAGGGAACCTGACCTTCAATACCTTCGGGGACGAGCTTGTCGTTTGCCGCGTCCTTTTGGAAGTAACGATCCGCCGAACCACGCGCCATTGCGCCGAGCGAGCCCATGCCGCGGTAGGATTTGAACGAACGGCCCTGATACAGGATCACTTCACCTGGGGATTCATCGGTGCCTGCGATCATCGAGCCAACCATCGCGCAAGATGCACCTGCTGCGATCGCTTTGGCAAAGTCGCCAGAGAATTTGATACCACCGTCAGCGATGACAGGCACATCGCCTGCCGCTTTGGCGCAATCATTGATCGCAGTCAGCTGAGGGACACCAACACCTGCCACCATACGGGTGGTGCAGATCGAACCTGGTCCAATGCCAACTTTTACAGCATCAGCACCTGCATCGATCAATGCCTTTGTCGCGTCTGCGGTTGCAACGTTACCCGCGATGATCTGGACGTTGCTTTCTGCTTTGATACGGCGCACGGCATCCAGAACACCAGCAGAGTGACCGTGTGCTGTATCGACGACGACAATATCAACACCCGCATCGATCAGCATCATCGACCGTTCGAAACCAGCGTCACCAACAGAGGTCGCCGCAGCAACACGAAGGCGGCCAAGCTCATCTTTGCATGCTGTTGGGTTCAGAACAGATTTCTCTGTGTCTTTGAGCGTCAAAAGACCCGTCAGTTTGCCGTTTCCATCGGTAACCAATAGTTTTTCGATACGGCGCTGTTTCATCATGTCGATGGCAGCGTCCCGATCAACGGGTTCACGCAGAACAGCGAGGTTGTCGAAGGTCATCATTTCAGAGACCAGCGTTGTCTCTTCAGAGGCAAAGCGCATGTCGCGGTTGGTCACGATACCGACAACGTGGCCTTTGTCGTCAACAACGGGGAAACCAGTGAAGTTATACCGCTCCACCAGTGCCTTTGCATCGGCGAGCGACTGGTCGGGGCGTAGCGTGACGGGGTTGTAGACAACGCCAGATTCAAAACGCTTCACACGGCGGACTTCGCGAGCTTGTTCTTCGGACGACAGGTTCTTGTGGATCACGCCGATACCGCCCGCTTGCGCCATCGCGATTGCCATGCGTGCTTCGGTAACGGTGTCCATTGCAGAGGACAAAAGCGGGATGTTCATTTTGATCCCACGTGTCACGAAAGTGCGCGTATCAGCGGTCGCCGGCAGCACCGATGAGGCCGCTGGAACCAGTAGTACGTCGTCGAAAGTGAGGGCCTCGCGAATCTCCATCAGGGTGCTCCATGGAATAGCTTCGTTTGGCGCTTCCCTATTACATGGATGCGCCACGGGGAAAAGGGCAAAGGCCCGAGAGTGACCGCAAAAATGTGTGTCAGGCCATCGGGGTCATCAGTTCAACCGTGTCTCCGTCACGGACGGCGGTGTAGAAACACGACCGACGGTTGGTGTGACAGGCAGGACCCGTCTGGCGGACTTTGACCAAAATGCAGTCTTTGTCGCAGTCAAAGGTGAACTCTATCAACTCTTGATGGTGGCCAGAGGTTTCGCCCTTGATCCAGAACGACTGGCGCGACCGCGACCAATAGGTGACCTTGCCCGTCTCAAGCGTTTTTGCAACGGCCTCAGCGTTCATCCACGCCATCATCAGCACGTCGCCAGTATCCACGTCTTGCGCAATCGCAGGAATAAGCCCGCGATCATCATACTTTAGAAGGGATGGATCGAATTTCATCGCAGGTATCCTATTGCTGTCGCGGTTCGCGCCCTATTTACTGCACAGACGTTGAAAAGGAAAACCCGCCCGTGTCCGATAATGCAGAATTGGTGAAACTCTATTCCTCGCGCATTTTGGCGCTCACGGCAGACATGCCGTTCACGGACCGCCTGCCCGATGCAGATGCCACGGTAAAAAAACGTGCGCCTTTATGCGGGTCGACGGTCACTGTGGACATAAAAATGCAGGACGGCATTATAAGTTCCTTCGGTCAGGACGTTAAAGCTTGTGCATTGGGTCAAGCCTCTGCCGCGATCCTTGGGGGTGCGGTCATAGGGCGGACCGTCGCGGAGCTAGAGGCCGCACGGGACGAATTGCGCGCAATGCTGAAAAATGATGGTCCCGTTCCGCAAGCGCCTTTTGATGGGTTGGAGGCGCTGCTGCCAGCACGGGATTACAAAAACAGGCACGCGTCGATCATTCTGGCCTTCGACGCTGTCGTCGAAGCGGCGCATTTGGCGCAAGCACAAAAAGAGTAATTAGCCGACTTCCTTGGGTGTCGGTTCGGGCACCGGGAGGACGCATGTTGCACCGAAAGAGTTCAGCGCAGTTCGCTGACACACCATCGACGGGGTTTGATGAAATCACCCGCGTCGGCACCAAAATGGCGTCTGATGTCGTAGATATCGCAGGCTTCCTCGACAGCGTTGGCGAATTGTCCAGCCAACAGCTAGGTGAAATGGAAGGTCTGCAATCGCGGGTCAATCACATCATGCATTCCAACAGCGCTATGCAAGAAGCAATCAGGCATGTCGCGACAATGGCCGAGGCCAACTCTGAAGCGCTTCAGCTTGGCATCGCGAGTTTCCGCACCAGCCGTGAAAGCAGTGAACAGGTCGCAAACTGGGTGCGTTCCGTTGAAACCCGCATGACGGCAGTGGTTCAAACGCTGAAATCGGTGGAAAGCCTGAACCGCGAGATCACGTCGATTGCCCGTCAGGTGAATATCCTCGCCATCAATGCCAAGATCGAGGCCGTCCGTGCGGGCACGCATGGCCGTGGCTTTGCTGTCGTAGCAGAGGCCATCAACGAGCTGTCCCGTAACACTGGGATGGCCGCAGAGTCGGTCAGCGAAGGTGTCACAGTCCTCGCTAAGAACTTTGACGAACTCAGCAAAGAAACCACCGCTATGCAGACCACCGCGGCAAAGGTGATTGCGGACACCGAAGACACCAACCAAAAGATCACGACCGTTGCGGAACAAATGCAGGAAACCGTTCGCACGGCAGGGACCATGCAGGCCGATGCCGAAGTTATCGCGGATGCGATTGACACCTTTGGTCCCGCATTTGAAAAAATCGCGGGATCGGCCCAAACGACGACGGATGGAGTGCAGAAAACACGCAGTCGACTACATGCCTTGGTGGATGATAGCGAAACCGTTGTGCGCCTGAGCGTTCTCGCGGGGGGCGCCTCTGAGGATCAGAAGTTCATTGATCACGTGGTTCAAACCGCGAAAGAGATCAGTGCGGCCTTTGAAGACGCGATCAAGAAGCGCGTCATTTCCGAAGCGGAACTCTTTGATCGAACATACCTTCCGATCCCTGCAACCAATCCACAGCAAGTCATGTCGCGATTTACGCGGTTCACGGATGCCGTTCTGCCGAAATTCCAAGAGCCTGCGCTGAAACTCGATCCAAGAGTGGTATTCAGCGCGGCTGTGGACGATCGTGGCTACTTGCCAACGCACAACCTCAAATTCTCGTTCCCGCAAGGACCTGACGTTGTTTGGAACACTGCGAACAGCCGAAACCGCAGAATTTTCGACGACCGTGTCGGCCTAAAGGCTGGTCAGAGCCGCGAACCTTTCCTTATGCAGGTCTATCGCCGTGATATGGGCGGCGGTGAGTTCGAGATGATGAAAGACCTCTCTGCCCCGATCACCATCAACGGTCGTCATTGGGGTGGCCTCCGCCTCGCCTATAAAATCTGACGACCAAAAGAAAACCGCCGCACGTCACAATGGACGGCGGCGGAGAGCGGTGTTTCGCGTGGGACCCGTATCCGGTGAAAACGGAAAAGAGGCAGGACTCCGTTTGACCAATTTGGACAGGCAGTGGTCGACGTCAGAAGTTTGGGACAGGACGACAGACCGGAACGGCGCGGAACACGAGGGCAGTTGATAGGCAGGTTACAAGAACGCAGGCAGCGTGAGACCAGCATAGAGGATCACAACCAGCGACACCGCGCCAATCAGATCGGACAGAACAGTCACGGGCGACCGGCTCAGTACGGCTTTGATGTCTTTCGCCATGTTGATTTCTCCTGCTGCGTTAACCTTGTTGCTTATTTGTTCTCACAAGATTCCGATTCAATCAAGAACTTTTTGAGAACATTTGCGAACATTTAGGAGAACATCAAGTTAACCCACTGAAATCAAACGGATCGCTTTATCCTGTTCCATGAGCCAAAGGAGAACACGCGCGGCCCGTCCCCGATCCGATTCCAGTTTTGGATCATCCAGCAACAGCTTTCGCGCATCCGCCTGCGCAGTCTGCATCAGCGCCGCCTGCCGTTCCAGATCAGCTATCCGAAACCGTGGCAAACCCGATTGCGCGGTCCCGATCATGTCACCCGCACCCCGAATGGCTAGGTCCTCTTCGGAAATACGGAACCCATCCTCTGTCTCGCGCAAAATTTCCAAACGCCGTTTGCCGCTCTCGGTCAGGGGCGGTTGATACATCAGCAGACAGGTCGAAGCCGCAGAGCCGCGCCCTACCCGCCCTCGTAATTGGTGCAACTGCGCGAGGCCAAAGCTCTCTGCCCGCTCGATCACCATAATCGACGCGTTCGGCACGTTCACACCCACCTCAATTACGGTCGTCGCAACCAGAACTTTGGTCTCGCCCGCCACAAATCGCGCCATTGCGGCATCCTTTTCGGACGGTGGCATCTGACCATGCACAAGCCCGACAACGCCGTCGCCCAAGGCTGCGCGTAGCCGTTTGAACCGCTCTTCGGCGGCGGTCATATCGCTGACCTCGGACTCTTCGACCAAGGGGCAAACCCAATAGGCCTGCCGTCCTTCAGCCACCGCGCGTCGCAGACGATCCACGACCTCATCCATCCGCTGCGTGCTGACCAAGGCCGTTTGCACGGGCGTCCGCCCCGGTGGCTTTTCATCAAGCACCGACACATCCATATCGCCATATTGCGCGAGCGCGAGGCTGCGCGGGATCGGCGTCGCCGTCATCACCAGAACATCGACAGCCGTGCCTTTGGCACCCAGTTCCATCCGCTGCGCCACGCCGAAACGGTGCTGTTCGTCGATCACCGCGAGCCTAAGGTCCGCGAACTGCACATCCTTTTGAAAAACCGCATGGGTGCCAACCAAAATCCCAATGTCGCCATTCCTTAGCGCGGCGAGTTTGGCCTTACGCTCATTGCCCTTGTCGCGGCCCGTTAGAATTTCAAGAACGACACCCGCGCTTTCGGCCAAGGGGCGCAACCCCTCTAAGTGCTGACGCGCCAAAATCTCGGTCGGGGCCATCATGACGCCCTGCCCGCCCGCCTCAACCGCGATCAACAGCGCCATCAACGCAACAAGCGTTTTCCCTGACCCGACATCACCCTGAAGCAAGCGGTTCATACGCGCGGCATGCCCCATATCGTCGGCGATCTCGTCAATTGAACGGAGCTGCGCATTAGTCGGTCGATATGGCAACGCCGCCAAAACCTTGGACCGCAGCGCTCCATTCCCTTTGTTCACTTGCCCCTTGCCACGCCGCACCTGCGCGCGCGCCAAAGCCAATGTCAGCTGATGCGCTAGAACCTCGTCATAGGCGAGCCGCTGGCGGGATTTATCAAAGGGCGACAGATCTGTGGTAGATTGCGGATTATGCGCCGCCTCGACCGCATCACGCCAATCTGGCCAATTTTCGCGGGCCTTAAGCGCAGGATCAATCCACTCTGGCAAAACGGGCGATAGAGCTAATGCGGCACGACTGCCTTTGAACATCAGCTTTTGCGTGATGCCAGCGGTCAGCGGGTAAACAGGTTCAAAGGCGGGAATGCTGTCGGCGTCATCGGCGGCAAGAATGTGATCGGGATGAACCATCTGACCCACACCGTCAAAGAACTCGATCTTGCCTGACACGATCCGCCGCGACCCAACGGGCAAGATTTTAGTCACATAATCGCCACGCGCGTGGAAGAACACGATCTGAAACGAGGTCTCGGTATCCTCGACCGTGACCCTATACGGACGGCCCTTTTGACGGTTCGGCGTGTGGCCAGTGACCACTACCTCAACGGTCACTGTCGCTGGCGGCGTCACATCCCGGATAGACCGACGCCGATGCCGATCCACCCCCGATTGCGGTAAGGTAAACAGCAAATCGCGCGGCGTTTTGATTGCAAGGTTTTCAAGATGCGCAGCCGTTTTCGGACCGATCCCGTCTAACCCAGTCAAATCGCCGAACAGCGGCCAGAGTATTTCGGGCCGACCGCTCATGCGTCCCCAATCAACGCGAGCCAACCGTCTTCGTCGATGGTCTCAATGCCCAGCTCTTCGGCCTTTTTTGCCTTGGACCCTGCACCTGGTCCTGCCACCAGCAAGTCGGTTTTTGCACTCACCGACCCCGCGACCTTCGCGCCCAACGATTCAGCTCGCGCCTTTGCCTCTGCCCGTGTCATCTTCTCGAGCGAACCGGTAAAGACGACCGTTTTACCCGCAACAGGACTATCGTTTGAACGTTGTTCTGGCGCTTGAATGTCAAGCTCGGCCACCAATCGGTCAATCACGGCCCGCTCTTCGGGTTGGGACAGCGTGGTGATCAAGGACACCGCCAAGACAGCCCCGATCCCATCGATTGACGTAAACTCATTCCATGCTGCAAGTGCCTCAGCAGGACAATTCGCCCAAGCTGTTTCGCGCGACTTCTTAATATTCGCCCGACGGCCTTGCGCCTCAGCCAACGCGCGTTCTTGGGCTTCTGCCTCCTCAGCCATGACTTCGCATTGCGCGGCCACGCGGGCGGCATCCGCCGTTTGAACCAAGGCATTCCAAGTAACGAAATGACGAGCAAGATCGGCACCTGCGACCTCACCTAGGTGGCGAATGCCGAGAGCAAACAAGAATTTTCCAAACGGTATTTTCCGTTTTTGCTCAATCGCTTCAAACAGCTTATTCGCACTCTTTTCGCCAAAGCCATCACGGTTTTTTAAACGCGCCAAGTTCTGTGCGTCACGTTTCGCGAGCGTAAAAATATCGGCAGGTTCATTGATCGGGAGCACCGGATCATTGTGGAACATTTCTATCTGTTTTGCGCCGAGGCCTTCGATATCAAATGCCCCTCGCGATACGAAATGTTTGAGCCGTTCAACAGCCTGCGCGGGACATACTAATCCGCCGGTACAACGCCGCACGGAGTCGCCCTCGTCGCGGATCGCTTCGGACCCACATTCTGGGCAAACATGCGGAAACGCGAAAGGCTCAGCATCATTGGGACGTTTTGACAGATCAAGGTCGGCAATTTTGGGGATCACATCGCCCGCGCGGTAGACCTGCACCCAGTCCCCAATACGAATGTCTTTGCCATCACGAATGGGGTGACCGTTGCTGTCACGGCCCGCAATGTAATCCTCGTTATGGAGGGTCGCGTTCGACACAACGACCCCGCCGACCGTCACGGGCTGGAGGCGTGCCACGGGCGATAAAGCCCCTGTTCGACCAACCTGAATGTCAATCGTCTCAAGCCGCGTCCACGCCAGTTCAGCAGGGAACTTATGCGCAATCGCCCAACGCGGCGTCGTGGATCGGAACCCGAGACGGCGCTGAAGATTTAGGTCGTTCACCTTATACACCACCCCGTCGATATCGTAGCCGAGCGTTGCTCTCTGCGCTTCAATATCTCGGTAATGGCTGATCATTTCTGCGGTGGACGCACATAGACGCGTTAAAGGATTTACTTGAAATCCCAATGCTTTAAATCGCTCAATTGCATCAAATTGAGTCTCACCAAGCGGCTCACTGACCTCGCCCCAAGCATAGGCAAAAAACCGGAGCGGTCGTGCGCGTGTGATCTCTGCGTCTAGCTGACGGAGGCTCCCCGCGGCCGCATTTCGAGGGTTCGCAAAGGTTTTCCCACCTGTCGCAGCATGGCGTTCGTTCAGCGCGGCGAAATCCGCGTGGCTCATATAAACTTCGCCGCGAACTTCGATCACGGCTGGTGCGCCAGTGATCTGATGCGGAATATCTGAAATCGTCTTTGCGTTTTCGGTGACGTTTTCACCGACCTCGCCGTCGCCACGTGTCGCGGCCTGAACCAAAATCCCGTTTTCATACCTTAGCGAAAGTGAAAGCCCGTCAATCTTAGGCTCAGCGGTGTAAGAGATCGCCTCGTTCGTACCGAGGTATTTGCGCACCTGTTCATCAAAATCGGCAACATCATCGTCGTCAAACGCGTTCGACAAGGACAGCATGCGAACAGCATGCGCAACTTTGCCAAACCCATCGCCGACAGCCGCACCAACCTGTTCGGACGGGCTATCGGAACGTTTCAGATCAGGAAAACGAGCCTCAATGGCAGCATTGCGCCGCTTGAGCGCGTCATACTCCGCATCCGAAATATCTGGAGCATCTTCAGTATGATAAGCCGCATTCGCCCGCGCCAAAACATCGGCAAGACGCGCCAGTTCCTCGGCTGCTTGATCACTTGTAAGCTGCTCTACCGCGATTGTCGCTGTGGCCGATTTCGTCACGCTCTTCCCCATCGTCTGCCAAGGCTGAAATCAGCCTCAGCAATGTTCTAGGGGTCCACCTTGCAATCGTCTAGATTGGTTGGCCAATTCTCAGGCGCCGACCGCGATTTTGGTCGTGGCACGCATCGGTTCAGGATCGCGGAGCACATAGCCACGGCCCCAAACGGTCTCGATGTAGTTCTCACCACCCGTTGCCGACTGCAATTTCTTCCGCAGTTTACAGATAAACACGTCGATGATCTTCAGTTCAGGCTCATCCATGCCACCATAAAGATGATTAAGGAACATTTCCTTCGTCAGCGTGGTCCCTTTGCGCAAAGAAAGAAGTTCAAACATTTGATATTCTTTGCCCGTGAGGTGAACAGGCGAGCCTTCAACCTCGACCGTTTTGGCATCGAGGTTCACGCAAATTCGGCCCGTGTTAATCACCGACTGCGAATGGCCTTTGGACCGACGGATAATCGCATGGATACGCGCCACAAGTTCTTCGCGGTGGAACGGTTTGGTCAGGTAGTCATCGGCACCAAAGCCGAACCCTTTGATCTTGCTTTCAGTTCCATCGTCGCCCGAGAGGATCAAAATCGGGGTTTCTACCCGCGATAGACGCAGCTGGCGCAGCACCTCGTGACCGTTCATATCTGGCAAATTCAGGTCCAGAAGGATCAAATCGTAATCATATAGCTTTGCTAAATCGATCCCCTCCTCACCTAAATCCGTCGAGTAGACATTAAGGTTCGCATGGGTCAGCATCATTTCAATGCTTTTCGATGTCGTCGGGTCGTCTTCAACCAGCAGCACTCGCATCTGCAGCCTCCGCATTTTGTGTTCTGACGTTAACCTTGATGCACAATGGTTAATTACACGTTACCGCTAAGGCTACCTTCACACATTCTACCTAAAGTTGTCTATATTTTTGTACAGCCGTAGCTTTTAAGGCTGATTTCCCGTGCAAACGGATCGCCGAAACCCATCCATCAAACTCTTCTTCAGAGAGATCATACCGATCCAAGGCGTTGTTCTTAGTTAACAATCCCGAGAATACCGCCTGCACAACGGCTGCTTTGCGGGATGCAACCCAACGGTTTGTTCCCTCCGGCGGCAGGTCCGCCACCGTCATGTGCGTCCCATCGGGTAAGGTCACCGCACGCGGACCATCAATTTTCCTAAGGTACATGATTTCATCCTCATAAAGACACGTCATGCACAAACACTGTGCCGTGATCATTTAACGAGGAGTGAAACCGCCCCTTGAGAGTAGTTAGCATTTTCATATATTCCCTCGGACTTGCCCTACCCAGTTGCCGGAGGCTGACATGTCGCTTGATCACCCACTGAACTCTCTTGGCTTTGCCAAGCCGCCCTCGGAAACCCGCGTGGTTGTCGCTATGTCAGGCGGTGTGGATTCATCCGTAGTCGCCGCGCAGCTCGCCGAAGAAGGCTATGACGTGGTGGGCGTGACCCTCCAGCTTTATGATCACGGAGCGGCGCTTGCGAAAAAAGGCGCGTGCTGTGCGGGTCGTGACATTCATGACGCCCGCCGCGTGGCCGAGGAAATGGGTTTCCCGCATTACGTGCTAGACTACGAAAACATCTTCCAAGAAGCCGTGATCGACGAATTCGCTGATAGCTATCTGGCGGGTGCGACCCCTGTGCCCTGCATCCGTTGCAATGAACGCGTGAAGTTCAAAGACCTCTTGCAGACGGCAAAGGATCTAGATGCCGACTGCATGGCGACGGGTCACTATATACAACGCATGATGGGGCCGAATGGTGCGGAACTGCATTGCGCTGCCGATGCGAACCGCGACCAGTCGTATTTCCTGTTCTCGACCACGCCAGAGCAGTTGGATTACCTGCGCTTCCCTCTCGGCCACCTGCCGTCCAAAGACGCGACGCGCGCTTTGGCGACGAAATACGGTTTGGCTGTCGCGGATAAGCCCGACAGTCAGGATATATGCTTTGTCCCGAATGGCAACTACGCGAGCGTCATCGAAAAACTGCGTCCAGGCGCAGCAGAGCCTGGAAAGATCGTCGACATGGACGGCAATGTCTTGGGTGATCATCGCGGCGTGATCCATTACACGATCGGCCAACGTCGTGGCTTGGGCATCGGCGGCCTCGCTGACCCGCTCTATGTTGTGAAACTCGACGTGGACAATCGTCAGGTCGTCGTCGGCCCCAAAGAGCTGCTCGCAACCCGCCGCGTGCCGATCCGCGAGATCAACTGGCTAGGCGATGGGGCATTCACTGATGTCGCTGAACGCGAAATCTCGGTCAAGGTGCGGTCGACCCGTCCACCTGCACCTGCGATTTTGCGGGCGATCTCGGACACGGAAGGAGAGGTTGAATTGCTAACCCCCGAGGAAGGTGTCTCGCCCGGTCAGGCCTGTGTGTTCTACGATCCAGAGAGCACCCGCATTCTAGGCGGCGGCTGGATTTGGAAGGGCAACTAAGCCTTACATCAAACCAACCGTGACCCAAGCGAGCACGGCATAGCGCCCAAACTTTGCAACCGTGACCACGGTCAAAAACCGCCAAAGCGGTTCTTTCATCGTGCCAGCAACAACGGTGAGCGGGTCCCCAATAATGGGCACCCATGATGCAAAGAGGCTCACCCAACCCCATTTGTGATAGCCCCGCTGCGCACCTTCGATTTGCTCGGGCGAGAACGGAAATCGGGGATGACCGAACAGTCGGCCTAGATAGCGACCGAGGATCCAGTTGACCAAAGATCCAGCCACGTTTCCAACAGTCGCGACAAAAAGCAGAGTGCCAACCGCATGATCGCCCGCGATAATAAGCCCGACCAAGACAGCCTCTGACTGCGCGGGGACAATCGTAGCAGCCAGAAACGCGGCAAGGAATAACCCCGTCAGCCCCAACATCTAGAGCCGCGCAAGCACCGCACGTGCCGCACGAAGGCCCGGTGCTTCGCCCCCTTCACCAAGCCGCTGCATGGTCATATCCATGGCAGCGCGCTGCGCGGTAGGGTCATTGAGGACAGTGAGCATCGCAGGCGCGATCAACTCAGGGCGACACTCAGGCCCGAGGAACTCAGGAACAGCCCGCGTTTCGCTGACGAGGTTCACGAGGGTAAACGTATCAATCAACGCCATGCGCCGCATGATCGCCCATGTGATTTTGTTAAAATCGTAAGCAATTACCATCGGTGTCCGCGCTGCTGCCAATTCGAGAGAGACAGTGCCAGAGGCCGCCAAAGCAATATCCGCAGCCTTGAATGCCGCGCGTTTGTCTGCTGCCGTTGTTTCGCTTGGGTCGAGCAGAATGGGCTGCACCGACCAATTTGCGGTCAGTTCACGCACCAACTGGGCGACAGGTGCGGCGCAGGGCAAAACAATCTTTGCGTCAGGTTTCTCCGCAACCACCTGTGCCAATGCCGCGCCAAAGCGACTCGCCAAACGGGACACCTCCCCACGGCGCGACCCCGGCAAAGCCAAGATCAAAGGCGCATCTCCAATGCCAAAACGCCTACGGAAATCGGCAGCCTCCGCCTCAGTCGCCTGAATCTCTGTCGTGACGGGATGCCCGACAAAGTCACACTCCATCCCATGCGGCGTCATATAGGGCGGCTCGAACGGCAAAAGTGCCAGAACGTGATCAATCACCTTCGCCATTTTCGCCGCACGCTTCGGACGCCACGCCCAAACAGAGGGCGCAACATAGTGGACGGTCCGAATGTTAGACGCCTCTTTGACCAGTTTGGCCACCCGCAGCGAGAAATCGGGCGCGTCGATGGTAATCACCACGTCGGGTTTGAGACGCAAGATTTCATCGGCCGTTTCACGAATACGGCGTTTGAGGTGAAAATACTTTGGCAGAACCTCAGCCAAGCCCATGATGGACAGTTCTTCCATCGGAAACAGGCTGGTCAGACCATGCGACTGCATCTGTTCGCCGCCGATGCCGTGGAATTCGATGTCGTCGCGCAACTCCTTGAGGCCCGCCATCAGCGCTCCACCAAGGCGATCCCCAGACACCTCACCCGCTAAGAGAAAGACCTTCATCCCCGCGCCCTCACCCACAGAAACATGCCATGCGCGTCCAATGTGGCGATGACCTGCGGCAAGTCCATGACCATCACGCCGCCTGCCTCGATCACGATACCGTCCATCCCCGCCTCAGCCGCGCCAAGCGCCGTTTTCGGACCAATTACAGGAAGGTCCGCGCGGCGGTCTTGGTTTGGTTTTGGTGCTTTGAAAAGGATAGCACCGTCGCCCAACAGAGGCGTTGGCACATCATCCGTCAACAGTCCCTTCACGCCACGAAAAGCACTGACCGCAACACCAATAACCCCAATCCCAAGGCCGATCGGATCGGAATTTTCAATAGGCAAACACAGGCGACCAATCATCGCGTCAGTGCCATCTGGGCCTTCTTCGGCGATCACCTCGCCCGCACGGACAACGCAGGCTTGCCCACTGTCACGGCGTCCCATGTCGGCGACAAAGGACTGACCGATCTCAGCATCGGTGCTATTCTGTTCTGACGGACGAACAACCGTCAAGACGCCAGAGGGCGGCAATAGCGTGGGCGCAATCTCGTGGGCGGCGCGAATGGCGATGCCGGCCTCCTCAAAGATCGACAGGATCACGCGCAGCGCACCATCATCACCCTGCCCCAAGGCCGCCATCAAACGCGGCACCAATGGCGCTGTTTCGGCATCAATCAAACTGGGATCAACGTCAGGACGACGCACCGCACCAGCGAGACAAACCTCTGTCACGCCACGACGTTGCAATTCGGAAATGAACGACCCGAGCGTCTCTAACCGAAATCGCACCCGTGGCAGGTCAGACGATACTTCAGGTTCAAAGTCGCCAAAGACGCAGATCAGTGGGGTTTCCCCCTGCGCTTGTAATTCTGTCACAAGCGCAGCAGGCAACGCACCTGTCCCTGCGATCAGTGCAAGCATCAGGACGGTGTCAGAAAATTACGGTCACTTTCACCTAGGATGAAACCGACCATCTCGCGGACATATTCGCTCTCTGCTTCGTCACCCAACCGTTTTGCACGGTCGAGGAACGTGCCCTCACCGTCTTTGAGCGCCTGAAACGCAGCACGCAGCGCTGTAATGTCCGACCGATCAACGCCTTTACGTTTCAATCCTACCAGATTGAGGCCATCGAGTTTGCCGCGTGGACCTTGAACCAAAGCGTGCGGGATCACGTCGTTCGTCACCATGGTCAACGCGCCGATGATTGCGCCGCGTCCAATGCGAACGAATTGGTGAATACCACAAAGACCACCGATGATAACGTCATCCTCGACGATGCAGTGACCTGCCACCGCAGAGCTGTTCACCACAATCACGCGGTTACCGATGTGCGCATCATGAGCGATGTGGCATCCCGCCATCAACAAACAATCGTCACCGATCGAGGTCAGACCACCGCCACCAGCAGTCCCCGTGTTCACCGTCACATGTTCGCGAATACGCGCCCGTGCACCAATACGGAGCGAGGTCTTTTCGCCACCGAATTTCTTATCCTGCGGGATTTCACCAATCACGGCGAACGAAAACACCGTACTGTCATCACCGATGTATGTGTCGCCCGTAATCACCACATGAGATTTCAGCGTCACACCACGGCCCAGAACAACCTCTGAGCCGACGATGCAAAACGGCCCGATCACACAATCGGGTCCGATGGTGGCGCCATCCTCAATAACGGCGCTGGGGTGAATTTGCGCAGTCATTAGGCGCTCGTGTCCATCATTGCGGTGAATTCAGCTTCAGCAGCCATTTCACCATCAACGGTCGCAACACCTTTGAATTTCCAAACCTTTGCACCAGGTTTGCCACGCGTGGTTTCGATCTGCATTTCTAGAACATCACCCGGCACAACCATGCGACGGAACTTCACGCCATCAATCGCCATGAAGTAAACCTTCATGTTTTTATCAGCCATGCCAAGCGACACGCCGACCATAACGCCAGCCGTTTGAGCCATTGCCTCGACGATCAGAACGCCAGGCATGACAGGCTGATCAGGGAAGTGACCTGTGAAATGCGGTTCGTTCATCGTGACGTTTTTGATGCCCTTACCAGACTGAGTGCCGTTGATATCGACAACCTTATCCACCAGCAAAAACGGATAGCGGTGCGGAATGATCCGCTGGATCAGGTGGATATCGGCGGTGGTTACAGCGTCAGTCATGTCGTGGTCCTTATCGAGCCCATCCTGGGCACTTCGTCTATTGAGTAGCAATTCGCCCGCAACGGGGCAAGGTCGCGTTAGTTCTCAGGGGCTTGGGTGCCATCACCCAATGTTGCATCAATCTGCGCAATGGCGGCATCCGTGATATCGATAGCTCCGAAATAGAGGATCACATCGCGGCGGGCCATGAGAACGGCAGCCTCACGGTCTTGCATCAGTTTGCCCAAAACGGGCCGGATAGCCGTGTCAAAGTTTGAACGCGCCGCTGTGAGACGGTCCTGAAGCTCTTGTTCTTTGGCATCCTGCGCACGACGAATACCGACAACCTTTTCGTCAAACGCATCCGCCTCAGCACGAAACATCGATGGCTCCATCGACGGACGGCGTGCTGCAATATCTTGTTCTTCGGCGGTCAACGCATCCGCAATACGCTGGTTTTCCGCCTTCAATGTTTCAGAAGCGGATTGGATTTCGGACAAAATCCGCTGACCGTATTGTGTCCCCGAAAACACCGTTTCAATGTCGATCAACAAGACAGGTGATCGAACAACCGCAGCAGCGTCCTGCGCCTGAACCGGCGCGACCGCCCAACCCCCAAAGGTCAGCGCAATCGCAACGGTCAGAGCATGAACCCAACGCATTAGAAGCTTGTCGAAATGGTCACGTCAAAGGATTTGGCTTCATCCAAGTCCTCGGACAGCAACGTATCGGTAAAGTTAAACCGCAGCGGACCAACTGGCGTATCCCAGAACAGCGATACACCAGCGACCGCGCGAGGCGTGAAATCGCAGTAGTAGTAATTCGTGCCACAGGTCATGCCTGGATCCCAAAGTGATCCGTAATCCATGAACGCGCCACCGTGGATGCCGTATTCATCGGGCAAACCAATTGGGAACTCCGCCTCAACACGAGCAACGGCGTAGGCGTTACCCCCAAGCGGATCGTTAAAGCCGTTCGCAGAGTCGTAATAACGCGGCCCCATGCCATACAAATCAAAGCCGCGCATCTGGCGACCAGACAAGAAGAAGCGGTCAGAAATGGTGCTGTCGCTACCCGAATAGTGCAAATACCCGCCTTCGAGCGTCGCACGAAGGGTTACCTCTTCGTTCAGCACCTTCGACTCCGCCCCTGCGGTCGCGGTCGTCTTGATAAAGGTGGTGTCCCCGAACCCGAATTCCTGTCCAAAGCGCAAGATCGCTCCACGATTGACGTCAAGACCAGACCGGCGTGTATCCCATGTGTAGGTATAGCCGAGAGAATGGGTCCACTGCCCATCCAACGCGACATCAGCCGCGATAATTGGAGACAGCGTGGTCGCAGCATCAGTCAGGTCCGAATAACGGCTCTGGACGTATGTCTGCAAACGGCCATTTTCGCTGACGCTAAAGGTCAGGGACGGACGGATGGTGAAGCTCTCGGTATCGTAGTTCGCTGACTCGTTGTTCGTTTGGCCGTAGTTCATATCGAACCCAAACGCGAGGTCGCGGCCGAGCAGGTAAGGCTCATCGAAATTCAGCGTAAAGTATTTGTTCGTCTCAGCGGTCGAGAACTGTAGGCTCAACGCTTGACCACGGCCAAGGAAGTTCTGCTGACGGAACGACGCCAGAAGACCGAGGCCAGTATCGGTGTTAAAGTTCGCACCAAAGGACAGCGACCCAGTGGGGGCTTCGTCGACGTTCACATCAATGACAACCTGATCATCGGTCGACCCACGACGGGCCTGAACATCGGCGTTGGCAAAGAAGCCAAGCGCACGGATACGTTCAGCGGTTTCACGAATGGAACGCGGGTTAAAGGGATCGCCCTCTACTTCGCGGAATTGCTGGCGCACCACACGGTCGAGCGTGGTGTTGTTACCTTCAACGTCGATACGCTCCACGAAAATGCGTTCTCCACGCACCAGCGCATAGGTCACATCAAGCGTCAGGTCACGGTCATTGCGGGTAATGCGCGGTTCGACCTGAACAAACTGAAGGCCGCGCTGAAGCGCCAGACGCTCCAAACGGGCAACGTCGTTTTCGATATCGAGCGGCGTATAAGTCGAGCCCGAACGGGTCCGAACGGCCTCTTGGAATTCTTCGAGGTTCGCTTCGGGGATTTCCGAAATGACATCAATCGCGCCAAAATCGAACTTCTGCCCCTCTTCAACGTCAAAGGTAATCAGATAGGCGTCACGTTCACGGGTCAGTTCAACGTTAACATCACGAACCGCGAAGTCGACATAGCCACGCGATTGATAGAAGTCGGTCAGAACCCGTTTATCGAAATCAATACGATCAGCAACGTAAGTATCGCGGCCGATAATTGCGCGCAGGATACCTGCTTGTTTTGTAGCGAGGACACCGCGCAGGCGACGATCCGAGAAGCTGCGGTTACCCGAGAAGCCGATCCGCTCCACCTCGGTCACGCCATTTTCTGCAATTTCGAAAACAACGTTAACGCGGTTGTCGGGCAGACGGATGATGCGCGGCGTTACGATGGCGTTGATCCGCCCCTTATCTGCATAGGCTGCCGTAATGTCGGCAACGTCAGCCTCAACGCTGCTTGGGCTGTAAATGCGGCGTTCTTGCGAGCTAAGAAGCGCAAAGAGTTCGTCATCCTTCAGGCGGCTGTTGCCTTCAAAGTTGATCCGATACACGGTCGGGTATTCAGATACGGTGATGACCAGCTGGCCACCGCGAGGCTCTACCTCTACCGTTTCAAACAATCCTGTTGCGCGAATACGTTGGCTCGCATCGTTAAGTTCAGCGGCCGATACTGTCTCACCCTGCGCGATGCCCAGATAGCTGAGGATCGTTGCGGTTTCGATCCGCTGGTTCCCTTCGATCGAGACGGTATTCACGGTAAAGGACTGCGCCTCAACCGGTAGCCCCTGAAACGTCAAAAGCGAAAGCCCAACGGCCGCCGTGAGTTTCAAGAGTGCTTTGCCCGAAGGCCCGTTTTCAGAGAAAGAAGTAAATCGCATGAATCCAGCCAATTCGAACAGCCCCGTTTGGACTATGACCTAACCAGATTGAGGGGTCTTGTCAAAACGAACAACGCACCCCGTGGGGTGCGTGCAATCCATTGCTCATCGAGGGTTAACCGGTGTTAGTGCATTCCGTAGGTGCCAATCAAAGACCCGATCCACAGTGCGGCAACAATAGCCACAAAATAGAAGATCCGGTCCCAGTTGAGGTTCACCAGAAAAGACAGGCTGCGATAGCTCGCGTTGATCGTATGCATTTCTTCGGCTCCCTTGCCATGCGTAGGCTCAACCTAAACAATAAATGGGGCGAAATAATGACGTCAGACGCGAAATTATGGGCAGAGCACCAAATCGTTCAGAAGGCCAAACAGTGTCAGTGTCAGAATGACCGATAGCCCTAGCGCGATAAGGATACGCATTGCACCGTCGCTGGGACGACGGCCCGTAATGGCCTCATAAGCGTGGAACACAAGGTGCCCACCATCCAAAACAGGAATCGGGAACAGGTTCAAAAGCCCAACCGCTGCGGACAGGAACCCGATGAAACTGATAAAGTCCGTCAGGCCAGCCGCAGCCATCGCGCCAGATGCCTGAGCGATACCGACAGGGCTCGACAGGTTACAGGTCGAAATCTGCCCCGCAATCATATGCCACAGGGCCGAAACTGAGGTCTGCAGCACATACCAAAGCTGACGTACGGCATCAGTAAACGCCGTCACAACATTCGGCGTGGTGGTCTCTGGATCAAAGAAGATACCGCCAGAAACACCCATCAACCAACGGGTTTCAAAGCCACCATCTGCGGTCGGCAAATCCGTACGGCGTGGCGCAACTTCGATCTGAAGGCTTTCACCCGACCGCCAAATATCGAGCGTCAGAACCTTCCCGTCAGACGCCCCGACAATCTCGACCATCTGTGAAAACGCATAAACAGGCGCACCGTCTATGGCGGTGATTACATCGCCTTCTTTCACACCTGCAACGGCTGCCGCGCTGTCATGGTTGACCGCGAGAACCCGAGTGGTTTCGGGGAATGGACCTTCGACCTGCTGTTCGACACCATCCCGTAGAACTGTGTAGGTCAGCGACGGCTGAACAGGCAGTTGATCCAACGCGATGCTGAAATCGGCCACGGACCGCGCATCCATGTCCTCAACCGCAATGATCTGATCACCGACCTGCAGGTCCTGGATAAAGCTTGCGGGCAGATCAGGAACGCTGCGCAAGGTTAGCGGATCAGTGGCCTTACCGACCCAAAGTCCGAGGCCCGTGAAGATCACAATCGTCAGGATAAAGTTGAACACGGGGCCAGCAGCAACTGTTGCGGCCCGCGCCCAAAGAGGCGCACCCAGCATCGTATCACGCCCGCCGACCGTGCCACCGACACTGGCAGCATTCGCATCGCCATTGAACTTTACATAACCGCCCAGAGGGATCGCCGCGATTTGCCAACGTGTGCCGCGTTTATCGACCCGCGAAAACAGAACAGGGCCAAACCCGAGCGAGAACACCTCTGCCCCGATCCCAGACCAGCGGCCAACAATGTAGTGACCATATTCATGGATCGCGACGATGATCGACAAAGCGACCACAAACGCCGCAATCGTAAACCCTGCGCTTCCGAAAAATGGAAGAAAATCGGCCATAAATTATCCCAACTGCTCTATCATCTGCGAAGCCACGCGGCGGGCCTCTTTATCTGCTTCTCGGATCGTATCTAGGTCCGGAATGTCATTTTGCAGCCCCTGACGTGGCGAAATCGCGTCCATTGTCCGTTCAACAACGCGTGCCATATCGAGGAACCCGATTTGACGGTCAATAAACAGGTCCAAGGCGCGTTCCTTGGCTGCGTTGAAAATCGCACCAGACAAACCGCCCTCTTCCATCACCCGCCATGCGAGCGGCAGTGCGGGATAACGGTCAGGATCCGGCGCACGGAACGTAAATTGTCCGATCTTTGTCAGATCGAGACGTTCTACAGGCAACGGTTTGCGGTCAGGCCAATGAAGCGCGTAGCCGATTGCGTGGCGCATATCTGGCGCCCCAACGTGGGCCATCAGCGCCCCATCATGGAACCCAACGAGCGCGTGGATCATGCTTTCAGGGTGAACGACGACTTCAATTTGATTGGGTAAAACACCAAAGAACTCTTTGGTTTCAATAACCTCTAGCGCCTTATTAAACATGGAGGCGCTATCAATTGTGATCCGCTGACCCATATCCCAGTTCGGGTGGGTCGAGGCCTGTTCAACGGTAGCCTTCGCCAGTTCGTCCATCGGCCAATCGCGGAAAGCACCGCCTGAGGCGGTGATGATGATCCGTTCAACCGCATTGATGTCTTCGCCAACGAGACCCTGAAAAATCGCAGAGTGTTCGCTGTCGACGGGCAGAACACGACCGCCATGATCTCGCGCTGTCTTCATCAGCAGCGGCCCAGCAGTAACGAGGGATTCCTTATTGGCCAGCGCGAGTGTCGCGCCCTGCTCTAACGCCCGCAATCCCGGTGCTAGACCCGCCGCGCCCACAATTGCGGACATCACCCAATCCGCAGGGCGCGTGGCCGCATCATGCAACGCGGCCTCACCCGCCGCAGCCTCGACCCCAGACCCCGACAACGCATCACGCAGCGCGGGGAGTTCATCGTCAAAGCAGGTAACAGCGACGTCAGCACTCAGTCGAATGGCATCGCGGGCAAGCTGCGCCACATTGCGACCGCCCGTCAAAGCCACCACATCGTAGCTTTGGGGATCGCGAGCAATAAGATCGATTGTGTTCTGGCCGATGCTACCCGTCGCGCCAAAGATAGAGACACGCCTCATCGCCACCCATGAACCCCGAACTGCGGCCCAACAATATAAATAAAGGCTTCAACAACCAAAGCGGCACCCATCAGGGCGTCAAAGCGGTCCAAAACGCCACCATGCCCAGGGATCAGGTTCGAGCTATCCTTAACCCCTGCCCGACGTTTCAGCGCGCTTTCCGCAACGTCGCCCATTTGTCCCGCAAAGGACATGAGAACCGACACTGGTACGATGATCCAACCGGCTTGCGGCATGATGAGAACACCAACGACAGCCGCGCCGATCCAGCCAGCAACAGTTCCACTCCATGTTTTTTTGGGGCTGACAGCGGGCCAGAATTTCGGACCGCCGATCATGCGACCCGCGATATAGCCCATCACGTCAGAGGCCACGACGACCAGCGCGAGCCAAAGTGCGAGACGCAGGCTTTCCCCACGAATGAGCCAGAAGGCATCGCACGCCAGAAGTGCCAGAAATCCATAGATGGCGAGAACCTTGCGGTCATGTTTGCCACGAAGGAAGATCACACCTGCAACAAGCGCAAAGAGAAGAACATCGGCCCATTCAGGCAGACGCAACGCCACAGCGACCAGCCCAGCTGCGACGAGGCCAATGACCTCGGGCAGTGCAATGCGGGCCATCCGCGCGACTTCCCAAATGAGAAGTCCACCAGCTACAATCACGAGCAGAGCGAAGGGCAGACCGCCCCAAACGACAGCCCCCACAAAGACGACCGCCATCACAACGCCCGAGGCGACGCGCGGACCGAGGTCCTGCCAATTATCTCTAAATCCAGCCAAGGGTCAGACCTTTACGCCGCCAAATCGGCGTTCACGTTTTCCGTAACTTTTCATCACGCGGCCAAATTCGGCGGCTGTGAAATCGGGCCACAGGGTGTCGACGAATTCATATTCGGAATAGGCCGACTGCCACAAAAGAAAGTTCGAAATCCGCGCTTCGCCACTGGTGCGGATCACCAAATCGGGATCAGGTAAAACATGCGTATCAAGGAAGCGCGACAGCGTTTCCGCATCCACATCTTTGTGCGACAGTCGCCCCTGTTCGACCTCATAGGCCAATCGTTTCGCCGCACGGGTCACCTCATCCCGACCACCGTAGTTGATAGCAATGGTGAGGTGCACGCGGTCATTTCCAGAGGTGAGAAGCTCCAACTCGTCCATCAGCGTGACCAGCTTGTCCTCAAGCTTGATCCGATCGCCGATAAAACGAACACGGATGCCAGCCTCGAACAACTCGCGAGCCTCGCGTTGGATATAGCGGCGGAACAGTTTCATCAGACCCGCAACTTCGGTCTGGGTCCGCTTCCAGTTTTCGGTCGAGAAGGCGAAAATCGTCAGGTATTTGACGTTATTCTCAGGGCAGGCTTCGACGATCTCTCGAACACGGCGCGCACCTGCGTGGTGCCCGAAAAGCCGCGGGCGGCCGCGCATCTGCGCCCACCGCCCGTTGCCATCCATGATGATCGCGACATGCCGCGGGCCTTGGTCTTGGCTGGGTTCATTCAGCGTCGTCATTTCGGCCCCCCGGCACAGTGCAGGTGATTAGACCTGCATAATCTCGGCCTGTTTAGACTCGAGCATTTCATCAACACTTTTAATAAATTTGTCGGTCATGCCCTGAACTTCGGATTCCCAGAATTTCTGGTCATCTTCGGACATGCCGTCTTTGTTCTTTTTAATCTGGTCCATGCCGTCACGACGAATGTTGCGGATCGCAACACGGCTGTGTTCGGCGTAGCTGCCTGCGACCTTCGTAAGTTCGCGGCGGCGTTCTTCGTTCAATTCCGGGATCGGCAGCATAATGATTGTGCCGTTGAGCTGCGGGTTGATGCCGAGGCCCGACTCGCGGATCGCTTTTTCGACCTTACCAACCATCGCCTTGTCCCAGACGTTGATCGTCACCATGCGCGGCTCTGGAACGTTCACAGTGCCAACTTGGTTAATCGGAGTCATCTGACCATAAGCATCGACCATCACCGGTTCGAGCATCGACGCAGAGCCACGGCCCGTGCGCAAAGACGCAAATTCGGTGCGCAGCGCCGAAAGAGTGCCTTCCATGCGGCGGTTCAGGTCATCGGTATCGAGTTCAAAATCGTCGGACATATTTTCTGCTCCCCATGCGGGTTCTTAGTAGGTTTGAACCGCTATAGCCTTAGGCGTGCACAGTTGTATAGGTGCCTTCACCAGCGAGAATACCACAGAAACCGCCTGCATCGTTCAAGTTGAACACAATGAGCGGCATCTTGTTATCGCGGCAAAGCGCGATCGCCGAGGCGTCTGCGACCTTCAGATTGCGACGCAGCACTTCGTCATAAGACACCCGATCGAACCGCTCAGCATCTGGATTGGTTTTCGGATCGCTGTCGTAAATGCCATCAACCTGCTTGCCCATAAAGATCGCTTCGCAGTGCATTTCGGTCGCGCGAAGCGCGGCAGCAGTATCGGTTGTGAAATACGGGTTACCTGTCCCAGCAGCGAAGATACAAACGCGCTTTTTCTCAAGGTGACGCACCGCACGGCGACGAATGTAGGGTTCGCACACCTGATCCATCGGGATTGCGCTGATCACGCGGGTGAACACGCCCAAACCTTCGAGAGCGGATTGCATAGCGAGTGCGTTCATCACCGTCGCGAGCATACCCATGTAGTCAGCGGTGGTTCGTTCCATGCCTTGGGCAGAACCAGACAGACCGCGGAAGATGTTGCCGCCACCGATAACGAGGCAGATTTCAACGCCAAGATCGTGAACCGATTTAATCTCTTGTGCGATACGCTGAACGGTCGGAGGGTTCAGACCGAACTGGGTGTCGCCCATCAGGGCTTCACCTGATATCTTGAGCATGACCCGCTTGAACTTTACCTGTTTGGCCTCGCCCATCGTGACATCCTCTTTGACTGGTCTTTGATTGGGCGCGAAAATGTCGCAAAAGGCGAAAAGGTGCAATGGGCGAATACCCGAAAAACCGCGCCTAGGCCTATAAATCCGCAAAAGGACCCCTGAGTGGTGTTTGATCCCAAAGACATTCCCGACCAACAGCCCGTACTGATCGCTGGACCGACGGCATCTGGGAAATCTGCCTTGGCCTTGGAAATCGCGGAAACGGGTGGCGGTGTCATTATTAACGCGGACGCGTTACAGATCTTTGATCGCTGGCGGATTTTGACAGCACGACCTGATGACAGCGATTTGGCGAGGGCACCGCATAGGCTTTACGGTCATGTGCCGATTGATGGCGCCTATTCGGCAGGTCATTGGCTGCGCGATGTCGCGCCTCTGCTCACTGGTGAGGAACGGCCAATCATCGTCGGTGGGACCGGTCTGTATTTCATGGCACTTACTGAAGGGTTGGTCGAAATCCCATCAACACCGCAAGAGGTCCGTGACGAAGCCGACACAATCGCCCTGCCCGATCTCATCGCGACCTTGGACGACCAAACAAAGGCGCGGATCGACCTAAATAACCGCGCCAGAGTGCAACGAGCATGGGAAGTACTGCGGACCACTGGCAGACCATTAGCCGATTGGCAAGACGATACGCCGCCGCCGCTGCTGCCCATCGAACAGAGCACCGCACTTGTTTTGCGGCCCGATGTTGAATGGCTCAACGATCGGATTGAGCGGCGGTTTGACATCATGCTGGACCAAGGCGCACTGGACGAGGCACGCGCGATCCTGCCTGATTGGGACCCAGCCTATCTATCATCCAAGGCCATTGGCGCGCCCGAGCTTATCGCCCATCTCAATGGGGAAATGACCCTCGCAGAGGCCCGAATAGCCGCGATTATCGCGAGCCGCCAGTATGCAAAACGGCAACGAACATGGTTCAGAAATCGCATGAAACTCTGGACACCGATCTCATTGCCTTGCTAGGCATTGGCAACAATATGTTTCCGTAATGGCACAAGAACAACCTTGAGGTGATTGCGAAATCCGATATTGTTTCACAATTCGAACATTCGGAGTCGCAATGCAAAGCCACCAATTTTCCCATCTCAGCGATTTGGAAAATCGATTGGCTCTGTCAGCGGTGCATCAACCGACGCCTGCGACGCGGTGGAAGACCGAATGCCTGCACAGCCACCCGACACCGCGCCTGTTGATCTTCACCAAAGGTCAGGGCCGCATCACTGTTGCTGGTCTGACCAGTGGGTATGGACCTAATAACGTAATCTTCATCCCTGCCCACACGCTCTTTGGCTATGAGATCGGCCCCACCGTCTTTGGCTACATGCTGTCGATTCCGTCGGCCATGGCGGGGGATTGGCCCGAGGAACCTGTGCACATGCGTCTGCGGGATGTGGTGGCACAGAAAGAACTGATTTCGCATGTCGATGCGCTCGAACGGGAACTCAAGTCGGATAAAGAAGGCCATAATCGCGCGGCGCTCTATTTGCTGGGTATTCTGTCGGTGTTTATCGAACGGCAACTGACCGACAATCCGCCGAAGGACACCATGGCGCGGGCGGCAACGACATCGGCACGTCTTGTCGCTGCCTACACGGATTTGGTTGAACGGGATTTCGCGACGGGCAAAGGTGTATCGGACTACGCAGCCGCATTGGGGGTGACAGCGACCCACCTCACCCGCTGCTGCAACCAAACCTGCAGTCGCTCGGCCATCGCGCTATTACAAGACCGCATCTTGTTTGAGGCACGTACGCTCCTTCAAACGACGAAAATCCCGGTCAAAGATATTGCGGCACTTTTGGGTTTCTCTTCCGCGGCCTATTTCACCCGCAGTTTCCAAGGCGAAACCAAACTGACGCCGAGCGCATTCCGCAAGGCGTCGCAGGCTTAACTGCCGTAGATCACGCGAACATAGTTCCGGGTTTCGCGATAAGGCGGAATACCACCGTGCCGTTCAACGGCCTCAGGCCCCGCGTTATACGCCGCCAGAGCAAGCCGCCAATTCCCGAACCGATCGTATTGCTGCCGCAGATACCGTGCCCCGCCCTCTAGGTTTGCAGCAGGGTCATGTGGATCAACGCCCAAGAGACGCGCTGTCTGTGGCATCAATTGAGCAAGCCCAATCGCACCTTTGGGGCTCACAGCGCCAGGGTTCCAACCGCTTTCTTGTTGGACCAAACGCAGGAAAAGTCCTGACGGTATCCCATAACGGTTCGCCGCCGCCCGCGCCATTTGCAGGTAAGGACCGCTATAGCTGCCCAGAAATTCGGGCCCATTGATCGTCGGAACGCGGAACTCTTCGGGTTGGAGGCGGATAGAGTTGGAATATTGTTCAGACGCACGACCATCGAGGATCGCGGTTTGGCTTTGAAACAACGCCATTCGGGACGATGTGGACACACTATCCGCACCTGCAATTCCGCTCAGGCCTGACAAGACAAAAGCGGCTAACACACTCAATTTACGCATAAATGGCCTCGGCTCATCCAATCCGCTGCGTAACTTAGTGCATTTTAGGCAAGTCCGCTAGCTTTTGGCATGTCCTTCGGCGGTTCTTTGCGTTCGATAAGAGGTTGCGCAAGCAAGTCATCAACCAAAAGCCCCAACAACGCGCCGCGCCCAGAGGTCCCAGATTTGCGATAAATTGCATTGAGGTGCGCCTTGACCGTTCCCTCAGCTGTTCCGCGCACTAGGGCAATCTCGGCGATATCCAGCCCCTTGATCGCAAAAGTCGCGACATCCGCCTCGGACGGTGTAAGCCCCCACTCGTGGAAATACTGCTCCATCAAATCATGGAGCGCACCAGAGGCGATCGATAGCCCCCGTTCGGCATGGGCATTTCTGCGCAACAACCGAACCAGAAACCGCCCCTCTAATATCACCGCCACGATCAGCGACAATGTGGCGATCATTTCGACATGAAGATGCACGTCATTTAGGGCCGCCATGCCGTCAGCGATGATATCAGCAACCGCGTCAGAGAGGAAAAACACACTACAGGCCGACTGGGTCACGATGAGAGCCAAAAGGCCGATGGTCGTTTTATCGGGCTTGGTCTTTGACGACATTCGTTAAACTTCCGTCGGGAGCGTCTTTGATCCAGTTACCATAGCTTTAGGAAGGTTGACACCGGTACGGCGGCTTTCCCAGACAACTGCGGCGATATGTGCAACGACGGAAAATTCCGCCCATGTCACGCAAATCTCATGCAGTTCTTTGACCCACTCGATGCCCCAGAACCGCAGGGTTGTCATCATATATCCAGTAATCGCGATGCCGATCAGGGTCACAATCAAGTTATAGATCATCAGCGCGCCAAGGGGCGTATGGCCAACGTGAATCCGCTTCCGACCCGTCGCCATGTCAGATAGCTGACCCATAGAGCCAGAGATACTCGGGGGAAAGTCACGGAACCGCGCGTGACGCGATCCAACGAAGCCCCAGATGATCCGAAATGCGACCAGCCCAGCGACCACATAGCCAATTTGGCGATGAAGTTGGGACTCTGGATCGGTGATCAACGCGTTCGAGGTAAAACAGATCACCAAGGACCAGTGAAATATCCTGACGAGCGGGTCCCAAACTTTGACGTTTTTCATAGCGGCCTCCTGATGCTGGAATTACGGGGACGGCGCGAGAGAGAGTTCGCGCCGTCCAACCGCAGGTGACTAGTTTTTGACTTCGATGATGTTCATGTCTGCATCGAGGTAGACCTCAAACGCTTTGCCATCTTTGATCGCGTAGGCTTCGATCATGCCGTCTTCCATTTGCACGGAACGAACTTCGTAACCCTGCGCGGTCAAGGCAGCGGTTGCCTGTGCTTTGACTTCGTCAGAAACGGGCGAACCAGCGACTGCCGCGCCAGCAACAGCGAACGAGAGAACAGATGCAGCGAGGATGGATTTGAAGGTCATAGGGTAATCTCCGAAATTGATGTGAACGGATCACCGTGATCCGTTGCTGATCAATTGCCCTGCCCTCTCAGCCATTGGTATTGCACTGCGGTTGCAGATGCCCGTCTTAGACCTGCGGTTAGAGGCTCCTATGACCGAAGTTTAGGTCGTCCGCCCCGATATTGGGGTTTCATTAACGCCGCTGGAGTGATGTAACGTCTGAAACGGTATTTTCAGATTCGAGGGGGACGCGGCATGGCCGGATCCGTGAACAAAGTTATCATCATCGGCAATCTTGGTCGTGACCCAGAGGTTCGCACCTTTTCCAACGGCGGCAAGGTTGTGAACCTGCGCATCGCAACGTCGGAAACCTGGAAAGACCGCAACACTGGCGAACGCCGCGAACGCACCGAATGGCACTCTGTCGCGATCTTTAACGAAGCGCTGGGCCGCATTGCAGAGCAATATCTGCGCAAAGGTTCGACCGTTTACATCGAAGGCCAGTTGGAAACCCGCAAATGGCAGGACCAATCTGGCGCCGACCGTTACTCGACCGAAGTCGTTCTGCGCCCTTACGGCGGCAACCTGACCCTGCTTGGCGGTCGTGGTGATGGCGGCAGCGGTGGCGGTGCTGGCGGTGGCTACGATGGCCCGCCCGCTGATGGTGGTTACGGTGGCTACGACGACCGTTCGTCTGGTGGCTCCAGCAGCCAAGGCGGTGGATCGAACATCGACGACGAGATCCCGTTCTAAGAAACACAAAACCCCGCCACTGGCGGGGTTTTTCTTTGGGCGATCGGCGTTGGATTAGGCCGCAGCAGCGACAGCCCGAATACGTTCGACCATCGCGCGGACACCATTCGAACGCTGCGCCGACAAGTGGTCATTCAGGCCAAGCCGCCCCAACTCTGCATGAGCGTCAATCGAGAGCACCTCAGACACAGGCACTTCGTTATATAGCGCCCCAAGGATCGCCACGAGACCACGCACGATCATCGCGTCGCTTTCCCCACGGAACCGAAACACGCCATCTGAAATCTCAGGCACGAGCCAAACCTGCGACGCGCAGCCTTCAACCTTGGTTGCGGGCACTTTGAACGCATCCTCAAGCGGTGGCATCGCCTTGCCCAATTCGATGACATGACGATAGCGATCTTCCCAGTCGTCTAGGAAATCAAAGGTATCCGCGATGTCTTCGAATGCTTGCGTGGCCATAGTGCGTCCTTTCTGTTGCCCCATGACTTAGGTGGCATCACATGAAACGTCCAGAGGGTGCTTTTCAACTCGGTTCAATCCCGTTATCCCTTTGGCAACGATACGGGAAAGGAAATTCCAATGTTGCGACCCATCGGGATGGCTGCTTGTCTGGTTCTGACAGTTTCGGGGTGTTCCCGATTGGCAGGATCGCCCGTGAACCCGATGAATTGGTTCAACAAAGATCGTGAGGCCCCGGTCGCCACCGCACCGCAAGCCACACAGCCCTTGGTCCCGACCAAACGTGACGTGATTGTCGTGGATAGCCGCGATCTGATCGCGCAGGTGATCTTTGCCGAAATCGCACAAACCCCATCGGGCGCGATCTTGCGTGCAACTGGCGTTGCCCCGACCCAAGGCTATTTCAACGCGGAACTGGTTTTGGAGAGTATCCAGAACGGCACAGCGACCTATGCGTTCCGCGTCGAACGCCCTGCCCGTTTTGAAATCGAAGGCACTACGGCGTCCCGCACTATCACAGCCGCAACGGTTTTGTCGGCGGGTGACCTAACAGGTATCCGATCCGTAATCGTCAAAGGTGCTGGGAATACTTTGACGGCCCGCCGTTAAAGGCGGATCGTCACCACATTGGTGCCCTTGGTCGCCAGAGCAACCTTACCCTGACACAAGAGCAGTGCCTCTTCGCCAAAGACCTCACGCCGCCAGCCGGACAAGGCAGGCACATCACGCTCACCCGCTGCAATCGCATCGAGGTCCGCAGAGGTCGCGATCAGTTTTTGCGCAACGCCTTCTTCTTCGGCTTTTGCTTTCAACAGCACACGCAGAAGGTCCGCGATCGCAGGGTTCACCTGTAGCTTTTCACGGGTCAGATCGGGCTTTGGCGCCTTTTCGGGCGGGGTCGCAATACCCGCTTTCACAGCGGCCAAGATACCATCGGCAATCTCGCCCTTGCGAGCTTCGCGCAGCAACAAACGCGACCGCGCGAGGTCTTTTTCGTTCTCGGGTTTGGTCGAGGCCAATTCCACCAACGCATCGTCTTTATACACACGACTGCGCGGGATGTTACGGGTCTGGGCGAATTCCTCGCGGAAACGTGCCAGTTCCTTGACGATCGACAGGAACTTGCCCGAATTGGTGCGGGTTTTGACGCGCATCCACGCATCTTCGGGATGGGTGCGATAGGTGTCTGGGTCCTTGAGGACAGCCATTTCCTCGGACACCCAACGTTCACGTCCCGATTTGGCAAGGCGTTTGGACAGAACCTCGTAAATGTCGCGCAAGTGCGTCACGTCGGCCAGCGCATAGGTCAACTGCGCATCGGTCAGCGGACGGCGCGACCAATCGGTGAAACGTGACGATTTATCGAGCGATGCATTGGCGATCTTGCGCACCAATGTCTCATACCCGACCTGTTCGCCGTAGCCGCAAACCATCGCAGCAACTTGGGTATCAAACAGGGGCTCAGGGATCACGCCACCTTCGACAAAGAAAATCTCGAGATCCTGACGCGCCGCGTGGAACACCTTCACCACATCCGTATTACGGAAAAGGTCATAGACGGGTTCGAGCGACAGACCATCAACCAGCGGATCGACCAGCACAGCATCCGACCCGGCGTCGTCCTGATAGGCCATCTGCAGAAGGCAAAGTTTGGAGTAATACGTGCGTTCACGCAAAAACTCTGTATCGACAGTCACATAGGGACGTTTGGCGGCTTCTGCGCAAAAGGCGGCCAGCGCCTCGGTCGTGGTGATCGTCTTCATTCTAGGTCCGTAAACTGCTCTTGATCGATATCTTTAAGGCAATTCACCAACAAAGGAAAGTTACCCTAGAAACAGAGGGGTACGATCCCCAACCGCATAGCGACGCAGGACCGCGGGATAGAGTTTGTGTTCCCATGTCAGCAAACGTGACGCGAGGGTATCGGCGGTGTCGCCTGCCTCAATCGCGATCTTTGCCTGACCAAGGATCGGACCGCCATCCAGCTCTGCCGTCACCTCATGCACGGAACAGCCATGTTCCGTATCGCCCGCCTCAAGCGCGCGTTGATGCGTGTGCAGACCTTTGTATTTCGGCAAAAGCGACGGATGGATATTGAGCATCCGTCCGCCCCAGTGGCTCGTGAACCCTTCGGTCAGGATACGCATAAAGCCCGCACAACAAATGATGTCGGGCTGGGCCTCTTCCAATACGCGGGTCAGTTCAGCTTCGAACGCCTCGCGGTCTTTGCCGAATGGTTTGTGATCGACGACAGCGGTCGCCACGCCCAGATCAGCGGCCTTTTGCAGACCGCCAGCATCAGCGACGTTTGAGACAACCAAAACAGGCGTCGCAGGGTGATCGCCCGATTGCATATCCTTTACCAGCGACACCATGTTTGAGCCGCCGCCAGAAATCAGGATTGCAACGCGTTTGGTCACAGAAGTTTGCCTGTGTAAGCCACGCCAGTCTGATTGGTAACGGTACCAATGCGGGTCACAGCTTCGCCTTCAGCAGTCAGCAGCGCAGCGATATCGTCCGCGCGGTCTGCTGCAACGACAACGATCATGCCGATGCCAGAGTTGAAGGTTTTCAGCAGTTCTTTTTCTTCCATGTTGGCGGTTTCAGCCAACCAACGGAACACCGCAGGAAGCTCCCACGACGACAGGTCGATCGTTGCACCCATATCGTCAGGCAGAACGCGCGGCAGGTTTTCAGTCAGACCACCACCTGTGATGTGAGCGAGAGCGTGAACGCCCCCTGCCCGCACAGCCGCCAGTGCTTGTTTCACATAGAGACGGGTCGGCGCGAGAAGTGCCTCACCCAGAGTGCCGTCAGAAAACGGGCTCGCCGCGTCCCAGCCGAGGCCAGAGAGTTCAACAACCTTGCGCACGAAGGAATAGCCGTTCGAGTGCACACCGTTCGAGCCAAGACCCAACAGAACGTCACCGACCTGAACGCCAGCGGGCAGATCAGCGCCACGCTCCATCGCACCAACGGCAAAACCAGCGAGGTCGAAATCGCCATCATGATACATGCCGGGCATTTCAGCGGTTTCACCACCGATCAACGCGCAACCGCTGTCTTCACAGCCTTTAGCGATGCCGTTGATGATGCGGGTCGCGCTATCCACGTCCAGTTTACCCGTCGCGAAATAGTCGAGGAAGAACAGAGGCTCTGCACCCTGACACACGAGGTCGTTCACGCACATCGCAACGAGGTCGATACCAACGGTATCAACGTTGCCCGTATCAATCGCGATGCGGAGTTTCGTGCCAACCCCGTCGGTAGCCGCAACGAGGATCGGATCCACGTAACCCGCACCCTTGAGGTCGAACAGAGCACCAAAACCGCCCAGACCCGCCATAACACCCGAACGGGCCGTGCGTTTCGCGGCGGGTTTGATCCGTTCAACAAGCGTATTGCCTGCGTCGATATCTACACCCGCGTCTGCGTAAGTCAGGCCGTTTTTCTTGGTCATGAGAGTCCCCTAGCTAGCTTGCCGCTGCGATAGCTTATTCGGGCTACGGGGGCAACGTCCATCAACACCCCATTTAGGTTAATCACACTGGCCTGCGGGTTTTATCCTCAGTCGAGCGTCTTGCGGAACCTAAAGAGCGCCAGAACGGCCAGACCAAAGGCAAAGAGGACCAACGCAAAGAACGGCCCCGCCACGGCTGAAAAATCCGCACCCTTAAGCATCACCGCACGAATAAGCCGCAAGAAATGAGTGAGCGGGAATATCTCACCTATCACCTGCGCCCAATCTGGCATCCCACGATATGGGAACATGAACCCAGAGAGCAAAAGCGATGGCAGGAAGAAAAAGAAGGTAAGCTGCATCGCTTGCATCTGCGTGCGTGACACCGTGGACAACAGATACCCCAAGATCACCAGTGCCAAAACGAACACCAACACCCCCGCAAGCACGAGTGACAGCGATCCAACGAACGGCACGTTGAACACCAGTTTCGCGGACACCAGCACGACGACGACCTGCACCGCGCCTACGATGAGATATGGAACCACCTTGCCCAACATGATCTCGAGCGGGTTTGCGGGCATGGACAGGAGGTTCTCCATCGTGCCTCGCTCTACCTCCCGCGTCAGCGCCATCGCGGTCATCATCACCATCGTCAACTGCAGGATCACCCCGAGCAATCCTGGGACGATGTTATACTGCGTGATGCCTTCGGGATTGTAGCGGCGGTGAACTATGATCTCTAACCCATTCGACGAGGCCTGACCCTGCCCTGCCTCCCGCAAGAGCGCCGAATTCGCGACCGTGCTAAGTGTTGAGATCGCACCAGAGGCCACCGACGGATCCGTCGCATCCGCCTCGATCAGAATGCTCGCATGGTCGCCCCGCTCAATCCGACGCCCGAAATCAGACGGCACCGTCACGACAAAGGCGACCTCGCCACGGGATATCATATCCTCGGCCTCACCCTCCGTCGCATTTGGGGCGACGAAGCGATAATAGCCCGTCAGTTCCAATGCCGTGACCATCGCGCGAGTATAGCGGTCTTGGGTCGGCGACACGAGCGCGGCAGGAAGCGCCTTGGGATCGGTATTGATCGCAAAGCCAAAGAGCATCAACTGCATCAACGGCACACCCAGCATCATCGCAAAGGTCACACGATCCCGCCGCATCTGGATCATTTCCTTTATCAAAAGCGCGACAAGCCGATGGAGCGAAAAAAACCTGTTCATTGCATATTGTCCTGCGCCGCGCCCATGAGTTGGATAAACACATCCTCAAGGCTGGTGTCGGACAATTCAGCGAGGCTGCCTGTTTGGGACGCGACCGTATCCACGCTGGTTTTCAGGGCCATCGCATCCCGCCCAACGACGTGCAGCGTTGCGCCAAAAGGCGCCACCTGATCGACACCAGCAGCGCCGCGCAAAAGCCGCGCGGCCTGTGCCGTGTCGCCACCCGTCACAACATAGGTGGTGAGCGCCGCCCCTTGGACGACCTCTGGCACGGTGCCTTGGGCAATCAGATCACCGTAAGAGATGTAGGAAATGCGGTGACAGCGTTCCGCCTCGTCCATGTAGTGGGTCGACACCAACACGGTCAGCCCACCATGGGCCAAGGCATGGATTTCGTCCCAAAACTCGCGCCGCGCCTTTGGGTCAACGCCCGCCGTCGGTTCATCCAACATCAAGAGCGCAGGTTTGTGCATGATACACGCCGCCAAAGCCAACCGTTGCTTCCACCCACCCGAGAGCGACCCCGCCAGCTGATCCTTGCGCGCCGTCAGACCGAGATCGGCAATCGTATCGCGCACGACTTGCCGTTTGGGCGACATCCCATAGAGCCCCGCGACAAAGCTCAGGTTTTCTGCAATCGTCAGGTCCTCGTAAAACGAAAACCTTTGGGTCATATAACCGACCTTGCGTTTGATAGCGCGACGCTCGGTTCGGATATCATGGCCTAAAACGCGGCCATCGCCACTGTCTGGCTCCAACAGCCCACACATCAACCGAATGGTCGTCGTCTTGCCTGACCCGTTCGGGCCGAGGAACCCCATGATCTCTCCCTTGCGAACATCAAGGCTGACGTTGTTAACGACGGTCTTTTCACCGAACCGCTTGGTCAGGCCACTGACAGATATGGCGAGGTCACTCATGGCAACCGCACATTCACGATCTGCCCCGGATTGAGGTCGTGATCCGATGTTGGTCGAGCCTCGATCAAATAGACCAGCTTTTGACGGTTCTCGATCGAGTAGATGACAGGCGGCGTGAACTCTGGATCGCTGGCGATATAGCTAATCGTGGCGGTCAGACCCTCAGCGCAACCATCACATTCGACCGTGAGCGTATCCCCGACTGAAATCAGCGCATACGACGTTTCAGGCACGTAGAGGTGCAACTTCACGGCGCCCTGTGGCAGCACCGATAACACAGGCGCAGTTGGGCCTGCGATCTCGCCCTCTTGGCGCAGAATATCGACCACGGTGACAGGCACCGACAAGGACAACTCGCGCTGCTCTAGCTGCCATTCGGCCCGATCCAAGGCCGCATTGGCCGCGGCCACGACTGCCTCCGCCTGCGCGATGGCTTGCGGACGGGCGGGAAGTCGCGCCACCGCCAATTCAGCGGAAACGACAGCAACTTTGGACGCAGCAACCTGTGCCGCCGTAATCGCATCGTCGCGCTGGGCATCTGTGATCACGCCACGGGTGAAAAGCTGCTCTAACCGATCCCGTTCGCGGATCGCCTCGTCCGCTTGCAAAGTCGCCGAGGCAAGGTTCGCCTCGATCACCGCGATTTCCTCTGGCCGAGCGCCTTCTTGCAAGTTGGCAAGCTGGCTCTCTGCCTGCGCCACATTCGCCTGCGCCTCAGCCAACGCAATCTCGGCATCGTGGCGCTCCATCGCGACCATCACCGTATCGGCCTCAACGTGATCACCCCGTGCGACCGTAATCTCGCGGACCTGCGCCACGCTCACAGGCGCAACAAGGGTGTAGTCCCCTTCGACATAACCCGTAGCGAAAGACGCCCCGTCGCTACAGCCCGATAGCAAACCAGCAATGATCGGTAGACTACATAGAATGCTCAAGGTGACGTCCTTTCGGAATGCGGCTCAGTTAGCCCTACGACCAGTGATCTCCTCAGGTCGCTTATGTGCAAGACCTAATTCATCATCCGACCGAGGCGCTTTGACCTCGATCAGTTTAAAGGTGCCATTTAACCAATTGATATTACGTTAGGGTTTAACCAACCAAATCACGCGCCCGCTTAGCGAATGCACGCGCCAGAGGCGCCATCTCTGCGGCATTCGACGCCGTCGCCGTACCTTGGGCCACGCGGTCCCGAATACCGACAAAAATCACGGCAAAGCGGAACAAAGAAAATATTACATGGAAATCGTTCAACCGCGATGAGGTTCGCGCGGTTTCATAATACCGCGCAGCGAACTCTTCTTTGGTTGGAATGCCCTGAGCCGCCCAATCGAGGCCCAAGATCCCCCCGTATTCCTCTGGCGCGGAATGCCATGTCATCGAACAGAACCCCAAATCTGCCATCGGATGACCAAGCGTAGACAGCTCCCAATCAAGGATCGCAATCACCCGTGGCTCTGCCGGATGGAACATGAGGTTCCCCAGACGGAAATCCCCATGCGCCACAGCCAGTTCGCCGTCATCGTCGGGCTGGTTTTCCGTCAGCCAATTGGCGAGGAACTCTAGATCAGGGATGGGCTCCCCAGTCGATACAAAGAGCTGTTTCGACCACCGACGCACTTGCCGTTCAAAGTAATTTCCCGGCGGACCATAATCGCCAAGACCCGCCTCTGACGGCACAACGCTATGCATTTTCGCCATCGCATCCGCCATGCCCAGATAGATCGCACGGCGTTCATCAGGCGTCATGTCAGGCAGGCTACAATCCTCGAACACACGCCCATCCAAACGCTCCATCAAATAGAACGGTGTACCGAGCGTTTCGGCGTCCTCATGAAATAGGATCGTTTTGGGCACTGGCACGCCTTGGGCGCCCAGTGCATTCATCACCCGATATTCACGATCAATCGCATGTGCGCCTTTTAGGATCGGGCCATCAGGTTGCTTTCGCAAAACCATGCGACGGTCGCCATGGGTGACAAAGTATGTCGGGTTTGATTGGCCGCCTGAAATCTTGGTCAGTTCCGACAAATCCGCAGAGCCAAATGTGGCGTCGAGAAATCCGTGTAAGGTCGACCGATCCATCACAGGTCCTCTCCGCCAAATCGCTCTTTGGCCTCTTGGCGCAAGATGAACTTCTGAACCTTGCCTGTCGCTGTTTTCGGGATCGAACGCGGCACAAAATACCGTGGCCGCTTGAACCCTGCGAGGTGTTCGCGACAATGCGCCTCGACCTCTTCAATGGTTCCACCGTTCCGCAATTCGATAAACGCACAAGGCGTTTCGCCCCATTTTTCATGAGGCGCCGCGACCACTGCCGCCAGCGCAACAGCCTCGCAGCGATGCAAAACATCCTCGACCTCAATCGACGATACGTTTTCCCCACCCGTAATGATGATGTCCTTTGCACGGTCTTTTATCATCAAGCGACCATCTGGCAGCACGACGGCGAGGTCGCCCGTGCGGAACCAACCATCGCGCAACGCCTCGGCCGTCGCATCGGGATTTTTCAGATAACCTGCCATGAGGGTGTTCCCGCGCAAAACGATCTCACCCGTCGTTTCACCGTCGTGCGGAACCTCTTGATCGGCCTCATCAAAGACTTTGAGGATACAGGCCGTCGTGTGGCGCTTCCCTTGCGAGGCAAGGTATTTAGCCCGAACGCTCGCCTCTGCCTCACGCAATTTATGTGGCAAATGGTTCACGGTCGCAGGGCCATAACACTCGGTCAGCCCATAGAGGTGAGACAGATCGAACGCCAAGGCATCCATCCGTTCGATCAACGACGAGGTCGGAGCTGCACCACCCGTGCCGACCTTAACAGGACGCGACGCAGCCGACCGTTTTTCCCGATCTGGATGGTCGAGCAGCATGTAGAGTACAACAGGTGCGCAGAAGAAATTCGTGACGCCATGATCCTCAATCGCGCTGTAGACCTGAAACGGGTCTACCCCATCAAGGCACACATGCGTCCCGCCCGCAGAGGTCACAGCCCAACCGTGACACCATCCGTTGCAATGGAACAAGGGCAGCGTCCATAGATAGACCGTATCGCGGTCGAACCCCAAGGCATCCGCATTACCAAGCGCGCTCATATAAGCGCCCCGATGGTGCAGAACGACACCCTTGGGGTTGCCCGTCGTGCCCGACGTGTAATTCAAGGCTATCGGCTGCCAATCATCAGTCACGACGCCGCGCCAATCGATCCGTTCGGGCAATGACCCTGACGCGATGTTAAAATCCTGTCCAAACACATAAACAGGTGGCGTGTCCGACGCGCGCCCCAGATCGGCACGCGGTGCGTCCGTGATCAGGACCTTCGCCTCGCAATGACGGACGATGAATTGCACCGTTTCAGGATCGAGCCGCGTGTTGAT
Organism: Aestuarium sp.; assembly: GCF_023253315.1. Lineage (NCBI taxonomy): Bacteria > Pseudomonadati > Pseudomonadota > Alphaproteobacteria > Rhodobacterales > Paracoccaceae > Aestuarium > Aestuarium sp. The sequence continues at coordinate 23,341 of NZ_JALRGW010000004.1, read as the reverse complement.
CGCGTTCAGAACCGCGCCCAAGGTCGGAACTGCAAAATGCGCGGCCAGCATTTCGGGGATATTGCCCGCGATGACCGATACCACGTCGCCCTTGCCGACGCCCAAATCACACAACCGCCCTGCAAAGCGCTGCACCATCGCGTCGAACTCTGCCCACGTGATCCGCTGTTCGCCCCAAATGATGGCCAAGGCGTCTGGCTGCTCTGCCACCGTTCGGTCAAGCATATCGAGCGGCGTCATCGGCACATGGTTCGCCTGCGATGGTCTAAGGTGTGATGCCGAAAACATCATTCGCCCTCCACCGACCATTTCCAGAAATCACGACCATTGGCGATCAGGTCACGGGTCAGCACCATCTTATGCACCTCATCCGCACCATCAACCAAACGCGCCTGACGGGCGTAGCGGTAAATCCATTCGAGGACGGTATCCTTTGAATATCCACGCGCACCGTTAATCTGGATCGCACGGTCCGCTGCGTCATGGAGGATGTTTGCCACCTGAATCTTCGCCATCGAAATCTCTTTCTTGGCAAAGTTCCCGCGATCAATCTCCCATGCTGCTTTCATCACCAGCATACGGCCCACTTCGATCCGCATCGCGAGATCACCGAGCATCAACTGCACGCTTTCGCGGTCGATAAGCCGCTGCCCGAACCCCTCACGCCGCTCAGCGTATTCGGTCGCGATCTCAAGACACCGTTTCGATAGACCGAGCCACCGCATACAATGGGTCAAACGCGCAGGCCCCAGACGGGTTTGCGTGACTTTGAGCCCGCGACCCTCCTCCATCAGAACATCCTCAACAGGGATTTTCAGACCGTCAAAGCGGATTTCGCAATGGCCACCATGTTCCTCTGGCCCCATGATCGGGATTCGGCGAGTGATTTCCCAACCGGGTTGATCCTTGTGGAACAGAAACGCTGTGTGGCCACGGCGGGCATCGTCAGAGGTGCGAGCAAGGAGAATGAAGTGCTCCGCCCCTTCGGCCCCTGTTATGAACCACTTATGGCCATGAACAACATAGTGATCGCCCTGCCGTTCTGCGCAGGTCAGCATCATCCCCGGATCAGACCCACCGCCCGGATGCGGTTCGGTCATCGCAAAGGCAGAGCGAACCTTACCCTCAACAATAGGAGCAAGCCATTTGGCCTTTTGCTCAGGCGTGCCAAGCGCCTCTAGCACCATCATATTCCCGTCATCGGGTGCAGCGGAATTGAACACCACGGGGCCAAAGATCGAACGGTTCATTTCCTCATAACACACCGCCATGCCCATTTTACCCAAACCGCGCCCACCCGTTTCAGGGCGCAGTTGGAGGCACCACAGACCTTGAGCCTTGGCCTCGGCGCGCAAACGCTCCAACTGGTCGGGATGGATATTGCCGTGTTCGTCATAGTTCGCCTGATCTCCCTCAAGCGGGATGATCCGATCATTCACAAACGCTGCGATCTCTTGGCGGAGGGTTTCGACCTCTTTTGTAATCGTGAAATCCATGTGTCCCTCCTTAAAGCGATGAAACCAGATGCCCGCCGTCCACAGCTATCTCGGACCCCGTCATGTAGGCCCCCGCATCTGACGCGAGCAACAAGAGCGGCCCATCTAAATCCTGCAACCGACCAAGCCGCCGTTGCGGGATACGTTTGATCAACGCTTGCCCTGCATCGGTCGCAAAGAAATCGGTATTCAACGGCGTCTCAATGTACCCAGGGCACAGCGCATTCACACGGATGCCATACCGCGCCCATTCAAGAGCGGTGGCCTTGGTCAATTGAACCAATGCGGCCTTGGACGTGGCGTAGGCCGCAACCGCGCCAGCAACCCGAAGGCCAAGGATAGAGGCGATGTTGATAATCGACCCGCCGCCGTTGTCTTTCATCTTTTGGGCAGCGGCTTGGCTCACGAGGAAGGCACCCTTGAGATTGATATCCATCGTGCGGTCCCAATCCGCTTCCGAATAGTCCATCGCTGGCCCCGCTGCGGAAATGCCCGCGTTATTCACGACAATATCGAACGGCTCTGCGCAAACTTCGGCAACGCTAGCTGCATCGGTGACATCCAACCGCACGGCTTTGGCCCTGCCCCCAATGTTGGTGATCTTCTCACAAACGCCCTGCAATTCCGCCAAACGACGTGCGCCCAGCGTGACTTCCGCCCCCTGCGCCGCGAGCACTTGCGCGAAGTGCGCGCCAAGCCCGCTTGATGCGCCAGTGACCAGCGCCTTGCGTCCTTTCAGCATATCTTCCTCCCCAAAGATATTTCGAACGAGCGTTCGATAGATTTACAATACACAAGACTTCACCTATGAAAAGACCCCATGACGCTACGGACATCGACCACCCCTGACGCCCGCATCACCGACGATTTGTCGATGGATGCCCTTTGTCGGCTGATGCTGGAACGGCATGCCGACACGATCAAGGTTCGCAAACCAGATGTGGCCGCAGCGAAACTTTCTCGGATTGTGGATTCGGTGCTGCGCCTATCGAACCGCAACGGATTTCACGCCACCAGCATGCGCGACATCGCAAATGATACCGGCCTGAGCATGGGCGGCCTTTACGCCTATTTTGACAGCAAAGAGACGCTTCTCTCCATGGTTCTAGAGACCGTGATTTCCACGGCCACCGCGCAACTGATCCTACCATCCGCCCTGCCTGTCAAAGACCAGCTAGCGTGGCTTATTCATCGCCACATCCTCATGACCGAAGCTATGACGGACTGGTTCGTTTTCGCTTACCTTGAGGCCAAATCGTTTCCGCCCGAACAACGCGCCCGCGCGGTTCAGAGTGAGGCGGAAACCGAAACCGTGTTCGCGAAAGTCATCGAACAAGGAGCTAATGACAGGATTTATCAAACAGACGACGCGCAACTCGACGCGGCGCTGCTGAAACCACTGCTTCAAGACTGGTATGTCAAACGCGGCAAATGGCGCAAACGTGGGCTCATACCAGAGGCCTATGCGGAGCGCGTAACGGCGATGATCCACGCCAAACTGACGGCCTGAAACCGCATCAATTTGAAATATAAGGGAAGTGGCGGACAGACAGGGATTCGAACCCTGGAGACGGTCTCCCGCCTACACACTTTCCAGGCGTGCGCCTTCGACCACTCGGCCACCTGTCCGTGACGCGGGGTTTAGCCGCAACGGATTAGGGAATGCAAGAGCCTCTTGCAAAAATTCCGCACTGAATCGGCGTCTTATTCGATGTGAATGGAAACGCGACGGTTCTGCGCGCCTTTCTTTTCGATTTTCCCGATCCGAACGGCCCCGATTTCCGAGGTCCACGCAACATGAGTGCCGCCACAGGGCTGCAAATCGACGGTCTGTTCGCCCTCACCGATCCGCACCAATCGGATGCGCCCAGACCCACGCGGCGGCTGGACCGACATCGTCTTGACCAGTTCAGGATTTGCGTCGAGTTCTGCATCTGTGATGTATTCGTCCGTTACCCGATGATCCCCCGCGATCAGATCATTCAACTCAGCCTCTAGCGCCTCTTTATCGCTCGGCGCTTCGGGCATATCGAAATCGAGCCGCCCTTTGTCCACGCCAATCGACCCGCCCGTCACAGGGAGCGGAATCACAACAGATAAAAGGTGCAACGCTGTGTGAACCCGCATCAGACGATACCGACGGTCCCACTGAATTTCCTGCGTGACTGTGGTACCAACGGGTGGCAATGGCGCAGGCTCTGCGGGAACCAGAACGATATCATCGCCCTCCCCTTTGATCGTGGTCGCGATCTTCATCTGACCGCCATCCCACGTCAGCTGCCCGCTATCCCCCGGCTGACCGCCCGCGGTTGGATAGAAAATCGTCGCATCCAGAACGATCCCGCCTTCTTCGGTCAATGACGTCACGGTCCCAGTTGTGGAACGGCAATAGGCATCATCACGAAACAACGGCTGGGTCATATCAGGTCTCCGGGTCTTGGTCCGATCGGGGATGTAGGGCTTCGGGGTTACGCAGCCAGATGTCGCGCTGCGCAAATGGAATTTCGATACCTTCGGCGGCAAAGCGTTCGGCGATCGCATGGTGAATTTCGGATTTTGTCACGACCGAGAAATAGACGTCCCGCAACACGGCCCGAATTTCGAAATCAAGGCTATCTGCCCCGAATCCTACGAACAACACATTGGTGGCTGGGCAAATGACAACCATCGGATGGGCTTCTGCGATTTCGCGCAAGATCGCCTCAACCCGTTTGGTATCCGTGCCGTAGGCCACGCCGACACTTACGGTGATACGACCAGCTAGGCTCCCTCTGGTCCAGTTCGTCACCTGACCGCTCACGAGATCAGCGTTTGGCACAATGACGTCCTGACGATCAAAGGTCTCAATCCGCGTTGCACGCACAGAGATGTCTCGAACGATACCCATCTGGCCGTTCACTTCGATCCAATCCCCCTCAGAGATCGGACGTTCGATCAAAAGAATGATGCCAGAGACAAAGTTCGACACGATGGTCTGCAGGCCAAAACCGATACCGACAGAGAGCGCACCAGCAACGATCGCGAGGCTCGATAGGTCAATGCCTGCAGTCGTGATCGCAATCACGGCAGAGAGGAAGATACCCAGATACCCAAGCCCTGAGACAACAGCGTTCTGCCCGCCGATATCCAGCTTTGTTTTTGGCAGAACTGTGGACCGCAGCGTTCCCTGAACAAAACGCGTCATCGCGTAGCCCGCGCCAAAGATCACAACGAAAGTTAAGAAGTCTGTCGGTGAAATCCGCGTATCACCGAGGGTAAAGCCCTCGCGGAAACGGGTCCACACTTCGAGAAGGTCCGCCTCGCGCGCGCCCCAAATCAAAGCCAAGAGCGGAACAGAGAGAAGAAGTAGCGCAAAGCCGATTAGGACAGGGATCAAGGCTTCGGCTGCGGTATCTACTGCACCCGTCAGCATCACATAGAGGTCGAGCACCAACCGCTGCAGCAATAGAACCACCGCTAGAACAGCGAGCGTGTTCACCGTTGGATATAACAGCGCCTGTGCGCCGCTCGAATAGCCAGCAATAGCGAGGAGCGGCGACAGAACCGCGACAATCGTCACTGCCTGACCGAGCACCGATATAATGCGATTGCGATAGACCTCGGGATCGTCTCCATCTTTGCAATGATGAACGATCAGTCGACCGAATTGGAACAGGAAAACCGAGGCCACGAGTTCGATCGGGAACAAGACTACAGTGCCGGCCAATCCGGTGGTATCGCCCACTCCGACCACAGCGACCATGACCGCACCGATAGCCAATGCCCAGAACAACCGTTGAAGGATACGACGGCCGCGCAGACGGTCGTCGGCGGACATGCACAAAGGGCCTTTTTCGCCTTCGATCACACTAAAGAACTGCATCGACAGCCAGCGCCCAACGATCACATACATTGCCGCACTAGGAAGCGCCGACAAAATCGTCGTCCCGCGAAACCCTAAGATTTGCGTCGCGGCGAGGGCCTCTGTCAGCAGCAAAACCGCGATATAGGGCAGCGCAATCAAGCCAAGCGATACAACGAATTTCCAAACATCCGCGCCACGTAGGTTCCGCTCTGTCACCTGACGGTTCAGAGCCATAACCCATGACCGCGACCGCCAGAACAATCCGACCGACACAAGGATCATGAGGCCAGCCGCGCCGAAAAGATCGCTCCAAATGGTGCCGTTCTTAAAGCTGGTGGCGAATTTGGCTTTGCTCTCTACCACCACTGCCGAAAGACCCTGCCAAATCGCAGTGATCGCCAGCGACCAGTTCGCGGGGTCGGCGGGCGTTGCGCCGCGGGTCGTTAGACGTTCGGCTTCACGCATGCGCATCACGGCGTCGATCTCACCAATCAAACCATTTGACCGCGTGTGTGCCTCTTGGGCGAGGATCACAGGCGACCGAAGCCGATTCAACTGGCCGTTCAACTCGGTCCGACGTGTCGAAATGGCGAGCGGCTCTGTCTCTCCATCCGCAGGAGCCGCACCCAGCGCATCGAGCTGAGCACGAACCGTCGCAATCCGCGACGCATTCAGCGATTGCGCGTCCAAAAACTGATCGCGCCATCCCGCGAGTTCAGCGCGTAGTCTGTCCAATGCAAAGGTTGATACCGCGCCCGATTCCAACGACCGCTCTGCCCGTGTCGCAACACGGTCCCACGCGGTGTAATCTGGCGCACCCTCGACAATTGTATCAGGAAGCTGCGGGCCAATGACTTGAGCATAGGACAGGGCTGGCACAACGGCCAACCATGCCACCAATGCTACGACAATAGCCCGAAGCGCTGACATCAATCTTCGAACACGCCTGGGATTGAGGACGGTCCGTGCTCCATCCATCCGGGAACCGGAAGGCCCTTCGATTTGAGGAAATCAGGGTTAAAGAGTTTCGACTGGTAGCGCGTGCCGTAGTCACACAGGATCGTAACGATCGTGTGGCCCGGACCCATCTCTTTGGCCATACGGATCGCACCCGCGACGTTCACACCCGACGACCCACCGAGGCAGAGCCCTTCGTGTTCGAGCATGTCAAAGACAACAGGCAGCGCCTCTTCGTCAGGGATCTGGTAGGACATATCGGGCGTAAAGCCATCAAGGTTCGCTGTGATGCGGCCCTGACCGATGCCTTCGGTGATCGAGGTGCCCTCGGACGCCAATTCGCCCGTGGTGTAGAAGCTGTGCAGCGCAGCACCCATTGGATCAGCAAGGCCGATCTTCACGCCTTTAGGCTGGAGCGCCATACCAACGCCTGCGAGCGTGCCGCCCGACCCTACCGCACAGATAAAGCCGTCAACCTTACCACCCGTCTGTTCCCAAATCTCAGGCCCAGTGGTTTCGATATGTGCCTGACGGTTTGCGGTGTTGTCGAACTGGTTCGCCCAGATCACACCCTCTGGCGTGGTTTTCGCAAGCTCTTCGGCCAGACGGCCAGAATAGCGCACGTAGTTGTTCGGGTTCTTATAGGGCGCAGCAGGCACCTGAACCAATTCCGCACCCGCGAGGCGCAGCATGTCTTTCTTTTCCTGCGACTGGGTCTCAGGAATAACAATCACGGTCTTAAAGCCCATCGAGGCCCCAACCAGAGCGAGGCCAATGCCTGTATTCCCTGCGGTGCCTTCGACAATCGTGCCACCTGGTTTCAGATCACCACGCGCAATCGCGTCCTTGATGATGTAAAGCGCAGCACGGTCTTTGACCGACTGACCGGGGTTCATGAATTCAGCCTTGCCCAAGATGGTGCAGCCAGTTGCCTCTGACGCGGCACGAAGCTTGATCAGTGGGGTGTTCCCGATTGCGGCGGCGAGGTCTTCTTTGAACTGCATGGTTTGGCCTTTCTGTCTGTCATCCCTGTGTAGGGGCGACGAGCCGATAACTCAAGCCAGTGCAGTGATCCCAGAGCGGTTTCGGTCAAGCCAGTATAACATCATGATCAAAGGCAGAACTGTGATTTCGCCACTGTCCACCAAACCCAACGCCCGTTCGCGATCCAGAAGGTGAAGACGAATATCTTCCGCCTCTGTGTCTAGCCCGCCCAAACGCGGTAAATCATCGGGCAAATCGCAGATACCGACGTAGCAGTAGAAAAATTCCGTGCAGTTCCCTGGGGTTGGGTAAGCATTCGCCACAGGGAGCAGCTCACCAATGGTCAAACCCGCCTCTTCGACGGCTTCGCGGCGCGCGGCGTCCTCGGGTGTTTCGTAGTCGTCTACGATGCCCGCGACTGGCTCTAGCATCCACGGATTCCCGTCTCTGCGGAAAAACGGTCCCGTGCGGAACTGTTCCGTCAAAAGCACCCGATCACGCACAGGATCATACGGCAAAACCAGCGACGCATCGAAACCGACTGTGGTTTCCCTTGCCATCGGTTCCGCAATCACGCCGTTAAACGTCTCACGCTCTAAGTCGACACCACGGAATTTATAAAAGTCTCCGCACAGCACGCGGTTCTTTACAATTGCCGCATGCCCCGCTGTACGACGCACTTCGTTCGGCCCTGTTTCGCGCCCTGCCCGCACATGAGCCGCCGCCCTTGCCCGCAAGGGTTTCCATTGCTGACGAAGGGCCTCACCACTGAGCGGCGGTGAATGAAGTGCGATTTCTTTGGCCGCCATACGCGACACATCGCCATCTTCCCGTTCCCACGTCTCTAGCGACCAAAGCTCGCCACTCGAAACATTTGGAAGGTCCGCAAAATACACGCCCGCTTCGATCTCGTCGATCACGACAGAGCCACGGCTGTAGTCCCAGGGCAGTTCATAAGCGTCCAGACGCTCCATCTGCGCCTCAGACAACCCACGCCAAAGCACACCTTTGGCCAGTTCACCCACGGCAGGCACCAACATCGGCACAGTCGTGCCTGCGACCCGTTCAACGCGGTAATCAGGCAAAACCGTTTCAGTCGGTGTGCCACCCTCGCCCGCGATCAGGTGGAACAACCGTGGATCGCGGAGCGACCCGAACACAAACAAATCCATTAGGAATCCATTTTATCAGCGACAAATTCAGTCACGATCCCAATCACAATCGATCCAGCCAACAGAACCGCAATGACTGTCGGCTTTGCCAGTACCACGGCGAGATCGAAGGAAATCCCGATCCCCGACATCATCGCTTGCATCAAACCATTATACCGCAACTCCGCCGACCGTAGCAGCATCTGGGTGAAGCCGTGCAGCGCTAGGGTGCAAAACGCAATCGCTACAAGTGCCGTAATACCGTTGCTGATCCCGCTCATGGTGCCCAAACCCGCACGACCACCCGCGATCTGCCAACCGAGGATCAAAGCGATCCCGCCGTTGAACTCTGTGAAATACCAAGGCGTCAGGCCGAACGGGAACAACGGCACCATCAGGAAAGACGCCCCAATAATGAGCGCCGCAAATCCAACTGCGCCAAAGAGTTTTGCAAAAGTGGGCATAGACACCGGTCCTTTTGAACATCGGTGCCTACTCACGCGCTCAGGTCGGGCGCGACACCGTTATCTGGGTCACGTCGCAGTTTCCGCTATGGAATGTTCCCGCGCAAGAGGAGAGATACAAATTCCACATTCGCCGAAAACGATCATCAAACCCCAACGCCGCGATTTGGTCCCATCGGTCATTGAACACATCCGACCAGCGCCGCAGGGTTTGGCTATAGCTTTCGCCAAATTCGATTGAGCCGTCGACGGTCATACCAGACTTTTCAACCTCTTTACGCAGTACAGAGGGGCTCGGTAGCATCCCACCGGGGAAAATGTATTTCTGAATGAAATCAACACCCTTGCGATAAACCTCGAACCGACGATCCTGCACAGTGATGATCTGCAGCGTCGCCTTTGCCCCCGGCTTCAGACATTTGCGAACCGTTTCGAAATAAACGGGCCAGTATTTCTCACCGACCGCTTCGAACATCTCAATGCTCGCGATGCCATCATAGGTGCCCGTCTCATCGCGATAGTCCTGCATCTTTAGCGTGACGCGATCAGAAAGCCCTGCCTTTTCAATACGCTCACGCGCGTAATTCAACTGCTCCTTACTGATGGTAAGGCCCGTTACGTGCAGACCACGCTCCTTGGCTGCGTATTCAGCAAAACCACCCCAACCACAGCCGATTTCGAGCACATGATCACCAGCGCTCACGCCCATTGCGTCAACCATCGCCGCGTACTTCTGAATTTGCGCCGCTTCGAGGCTTTCCTGACCCGTTTTGAAATAAGCCGACGAGTATGTCATCGTATCGTCGAGCCATAAGCCATAGAAATCGTTACCTAAATCATAATGGTAACTGATGTTCTTTTTGGCCTGTCGTTTCGAATTCGACTGCAGCCAAAACCGCAATTTTTCATAGGCGCGCACCAAACCCTGACCAGGGAACCCGTCGAAAACTTCATCTTCGGCGTCGTGTACGAAATCCATAAAGGTCATCAGGTCCGGCGTATCCCACCAACCCTCCATATAGGATTCCATAAACCCAAGGTCGCCCTCGCGGATCAGACGCGCAAAGATATCCTTGTTGTGAATGGTGATCGCTGTGACATAGCCAGCAGATCTGCCTTCGGCACGAAACACGCGGCCATCAGGGAGCTCGATATCGATCCGACCACGCGGAATATTGCACAGGATGTCGAAGACCGGACCAAAATAGCGCGGAAGATTGGATTGCCCTTTGGTGCTGGTCAGTATCATTTATTTCCCCATTTCAACGGAACTTCGCCCGAATTATTTGTTATCTTATGTAGGGTTACGCACATCTGACCAGAGTGGATTATTTTTCGCGTGCAGAATATGCATCCAACGCTCGCGCTCGTCCCGCTTCCAAAGAAACAACTCGTTCAGGGTAGTCCATATTAGGTGTCAGCCCCCAACTTAACGGGACGGCATTGAAATAGCTCAGAGCCGTTTCAGTCGGCGTGGCGTAACGTTCCGCGATCCAGCGTTTGCGGTAGATGCGATCCCCATCGAACTTCTCAAGCTGGGTTTCGGGATTAAAGATACGGAAATAGGGTGCGGCATCTGGCCCCGACCCTGCCGTCCATTGCCATCCCATCGCATTCGCTGCAGGGTCCCAATCGGTAAGGCAGTCCTCGAACCATTTCTGGCCGACCTTCCAGTGGGTCATCAAATGTTTCGTCAAATAGGACGCCACAATCATGCGAGACCGATTATGCATCGTGCCCGTGACATACATTTCGCGCATTGCGGCATCAACGAATGGCTCGCCTGTGCGCCCCTGCTTCCATGCGATGACCACGGGTGTGTCCTCATCAGTATTCCACGGGAACGCATCCCATTCAGGCCGCCAATTCGCATCGAGAATATAAGGCGTATGATGAAGCAAGTGATATGCAAACTCACGCCAGACGACTTCCTTTAGGAAATGCTCGGCTCCCGCCGCACCATCTTCCATCGCCCGCCACCCAGCGTGCCACAGAGCCCGAGGCGCGATTTCGCCATAGGTGAGGTTTTCGGACAGGCGTGAGGTCGCTTCGACCGCAGGAAAATCCCGATTGGTTTTGTAATCATTGATCCGATGTTCGATGAAATCATCCAACCGCGCGGCAGCAGCCTTTTCGCCGATCGCTTGATGGGTGGTTACAACATCGGCTCCGCGACGCATCGCAGCACTGAGGTTCCAGTCCTCGAGTCGATCCGACGCTGGCCAAACCACTGGTGCCAGCATGTTTTCGGGCGCGGGCAGACACGGGGCAACGGGGCGATCCCGAACGGCTTTCCACATCGGCGAATAGACGCGGTAATACCCGCCATCCTTTGTCGAGACCGTCCATGGTTCGAACAACAGATGACCCGCGAAACTTTGCGCATCGATGCCTTGATCCTTTAGCGTCGATTTGATCGCCGTATCCCGCGCTTTGCAGGCGGGATCATAGAGACGCGACCAATAGACCGCCCCAGCGCCCGTCTCTGCGATCAATTGCTGAAGCACGTCCAAAGCGGCCCCACGGCGCAGGATCAAGCGGCTCCCGATCTCAGCAAGCTTATCCGCCAAAGCCCCAACAGATTGCCCCCAACGCATCTTTGGCGCTGCACCTGTTCCGTCCACAATGTCATCGCAAATGAAGACAGGAATGATCGGACGCCCCGTCTCACAGGCCGCGGTGAGTGCTTCGTGATCGGCAAGCCGAAGGTCACGGCGGAACCAAAGGAGGATAGGGCGCTGGTCAGTCATGCATAGTCCTATTTAACAATTGCAGCGAAACTAGCGCCCGTTACTAAAGGTCAAGCGTTTACATCAACGACAACACGCCCTTTGACTTGCCCCTTTAGGATATCGGCCCCCAATTTCGGCAGATCAGTCAGGGTTGCGGGCTGAACCATCGCTTCAAGCTTGTCCATCGGCAGATCAGTTGCGATCCGCTGCCATGCTCGAACGCGGTTGTCGTAGGGTTGCATCACGCTGTCGATGCCCAAGAGGTTCACCCCCCGCAACAGGAACGGAACAACGGTCGCGGGCAAGGCGGCACCACCCGCCAGACCAACCGCCGCGACGCTTGCACCATATTTCATTTGCCCCAACACACGGGCCAACATCGCGCCACCAACAGCGTCAACGCAGCCAGCCCACGTTTCCGCCTCAAGCGGACGCTTGACCGTTTCAGCGATGTCTTCGCGGGCAACGATACGGGTCGCACCGAGTTCACGCAGGTAGCCTTCGGTCTCTGGGCGCCCTGTGACGGCAGCCACTTGATACCCTAAATGCGCCAAAATCGCCGTCGCAACAGACCCGACGCCACCCGCAGCGCCCGTGACCAAAACCTCGCCTTTTTCTGGGGTTAGGCCATGATCCTCAAGCGCCATAATGGCGAGCATTGCGGTAAACCCTGCGGTCCCTACCGCCATCGACTGTCGGGTGCTTAGCCCCTCAGGCAGCGGCACCAGCCAATCACCGTTGACCCGCGCCTTTTGCGCATAACCACCCCAATGTACCTCGCCCACGCGCCAGCCCGTCAGAACGACCTTATCGCCCACCGCATAGCGCGGATCTTCAGAAGCTTTGACCGTTCCAGCGAAATCGATACCGGGCACATGCGGATAATTCCGAACAAGACCGCCCCCTGACCCAAGGCACAGCCCGTCTTTGTAGTTCACAGTCGAATACTCCACCGCGACCGTCACATTGCCTTCTGGCAAACGGTCGGTGCTGATATCCTGAACCGATGCACTGGTAGTACCCGCTTCATCCTTGTCGACGATCAATGCCTTGAACATGCTCTCTCCCTCATGTGTATCACTTGAGGATAGCGGCACGCGCCGCGCCGTCAAACGCAACCCGTTCATCCTGACCTTTTGTGCGAGGCCACTTGAGTTCGCCAAAGGTCGCGCCTATATTCGAGATGTCTCTTCGGGGACTATGGACATAAACGCGCTCGTAATAAGCGGATCGGACCCGGGGGCGGTACCCGGCGACTCCACCAAACATCCTTCATTTGGGGATCATGGGGTCGAAATAGGATCGACGAACGTCTAAAGGGGTTATGCTTTGTCTCGGTGAGATACCACCGTTATCGGTTCAAACTGTACAATTGCAAATGACAATCGTGCTCCGGCAATGGCTCTGGCTGCGTAAGCAGTTCGGGTCGCCGAAATTAAGTCCTGACGCCTAGCAGCCTCAGGCGGGGTTCGGAGGTACCTGGCAACAGAAACCTCCACTTCATCCCTAGCATTTATTGACCGTTGAAACCGCCATGACAGTGCCGTTTGGTTCTGGCTTCCAGATAAACTCGATGGTCGCGCCGCCCTGGATCAAAAGGCGCATACGGCGGTAATTGCAGACCGTTGCCTGCACCATGCTTTCTGATGGGGCGACATGCGTAATTTCAACGGACAGCTTCATACCCGTCACACGTGTCGACGCCACAATATCGGTGGAGTCCCACGGCAAATATCCTTCGGCCTCAAGCTGCTTTGCCTGATCAATAAGCGCCAATTGCAACTCAACTGCCTGCCGGTCGGGATTACCAAAGAGACCCAATGATTTAGCGCCCATGTAGCCCAAAACGGACAACACGAGGATCGCAACGGCCCCTAACAGTTTTTCCATCCCCTGACCCCTTATGATAGTCTCTTCTCAGGATACCTATAAATAACGACATTGAAACGAAAAGTTGTAGTGGATGAAGATTTAACGACAGCCGTTGGAATGAATTGCAATGGGCATAAAACAATGGCCAATTGCGCCCATGACCCAGTTCGCTGACCTCTTCCGCATCTTTGGCCGCATTGGCCTTTTGTCCTTTGGTGGCCCCGCGGCGCAGATCGCCCTAATGCACCGTGAATTGGTCGAAGAACGCCCTTGGCTGTCGGAAACAGAATTCCTCCGCGCCTTGTCCTTTTGCATGCTTCTTCCCGGCCCCGAAGCAATGCAGCTCGCCACTTATGCAGGCTGGAAACAACGCGGCATCATCGGGGGATTAATCGGCGGCGGGCTCTTTGTCCTGCCGGGTGCAATTGTGATCATGGCGCTGGCGCTGCTCTATGGGCAGTATAGTGCGTTGAACTGGGTTCAGGCGGTATTTCTCGGCGTCAAAGCCACGGTCGTCGTGATCGTGATCCAAGCCATCCTTCGCCTGTCCAAGAAAGCGCTGAAACTCAAGGTGCATTGGCTCTTGGCAGTCGGAGCCTTCGTCAGCCTTTACATCTTCGCCCTGCCCTTTCCGCTCGTGATCGCCGTAGCCGCGATAGTTGGCGGCGCGTTCTGCACAACATCAGAGGACGCTCCCAAGGTCTCCATCAACTGGAGCACTCCACTCATAGTCATCCTGATCGGAGGCATCCTCTGGGGCCTTCCGATCCTATTGGTGGGTGACGGCCTGCTGCGCGACATCGGCGTGTTCTTTTCCAAACTCGCTGTTGTCACCTTTGGCGGGGCCTACGCCGTTCTGGCCTATATGACCCAGGACGTCGTCGCGAATTACGGCTGGCTTTCGACGGACCAAATGATGGATGCCTTGGGGCTTGCTGAAACCACACCCGGCCCACTGATCCTCGTGACCGAGTTCGTGGCCATCGTTGCTGGCACCAACGCGGGGCTATCGGGTGTCGCGGCAGGGTTAATGGCGCTCTGGGTGACGTTTGTACCCTGCTTCATATGGATTTTCGCAGGGGCACCGCTCATCGACTGGCTCGCCTCGCGCCCTCGATTGTCGGCGGCGCTCGCTGGCGTTACGGCCTCAATTGTCGGTGTTATTGCAAACTTGTCCATCTGGTTCGCGCTGCATTTATTCTTTGGCTCGGCGCAAACCATCACCTTTGGCCCAGCCCATTTCATCCTGCCCGAGGCTGCATCACTCGACCCAATTGCCCTCGGCCTTGCGCTCTTTGCGGGATTTTTACTGCTCCGCAAATCCCACGGTTTGCCAATGGTGCTTGGCCTCACGGGCGGTGCCAGTTGGCTAGTGCAATTTGTCATAGCGGCAACGTGACTATCCCTCTTTTATCCCGCTCCGAATCCCGTATGTTGGGGGTAACAGGGCGAAAGGAACGACCGTGAGCCAGAAGATCGACTACGGCAATCTGATGCACGAGGCCATGCGTGGCCTCATTCAAAAAGTATTGGCCCGCGTCGCGGACGAAGGTCTGCCCGGACAGCACCACTTCTTTATCACCTTTGACACGATGCACCCCGATGTCGAACTGGCCGATTGGCTGTCGGATCGGTATCCGGGCGAAATGACGATCGTGTTGGAACATTGGTTTGACGCCCTGACCGTCACCGACGAAGGGTTCAGCGTCACGCTGAACTTTGGTGACAATCCAGAACCCATCTACATCCCCTACGATGCGATCCGCACCTTTGTGGATCCATCCGTTGAATTCGGCCTTCGGTTTGAAACCCAAGAAGACGATTTCGACGACGAGGATGACGACGACGAAGCCCCAATGGTCGAAATGGCCGAAGAAGAACCGAAGCCCCGCAAAGAGGCCGAAGTCGTCAGTCTGGACCAATTCCGCAAGTAAGCTGCGGCAATTCGTTCCCCTTGGTAGCGATAACATCGCGGTATGCATCGGTATACTGCATTGATTTCCCGTGCGCATGGGGTATGACAAGCCCCAAGTCGTAACAGGGAGAGTCCAGATGACCGCAACCCGCACCGAAACCGACAGCTTCGGCCCGCTTGAAGTCCCCGCAGACAAATACTGGGGCGCACAGACCCAGCGTTCGATCATGAACTTCCCAATTGGTTGGGAACGTCAGCCCGTGCCGGTGATCCGCGCACTCGGCGTGATCAAAAAAGCTGCAGCAATCGTCAACGAAGGCTTTGGCGATCTGGACGCAACCCTGTCCAAAGCGATCCAAGAGGCCGCGACCGAAGTCATCGAAGGAAAATTCGACGACAACTTCCCGCTCGTTGTTTGGCAGACTGGCTCTGGCACGCAGTCGAACATGAACGCGAACGAAGTGATCTCGAACCGCGCCATTGAAATCCTCGGCGGTCAGTTGGCATCGAAATCGCCTGTTCACCCGAACGACCACTGCAACATGGGTCAGTCGTCGAACGACACCTTCCCGACTGCTATGCACGTCGCAATCGGCATGCACACACGCGACGTTCTGCTTCCGGGCCTGCGGAAACTGCACGCTGCTCTGGCTGCGAAGTCGGAAGAGTTCAAAGACATCATCAAAATTGGCCGTACCCACACTCAGGATGCGACCCCTCTGACCCTCGGTCAGGAATTTGGTGGCTACGCGCATCAGGTTGCCCAAGGCATCAAACGCGTTGAGATGTGCCTGCCAGACATCTACGAACTGGCACAGGGCGGCACCGCTGTGGGCACTGGTCTGAACACTCGCGTTGGCTTCGCTGAAAAGGTCGCGGCAGAAATCGCGAACATCACTGGCCTGCCCTTCGTCACCGCGCCGAACAAGTTCGAAGCACTGGCAGCACACGACGCAATGGTCATGTTCTCGGGCGCGTTGAAAACCGTTGCTGGTTCGCTCTTCAAGATAGCAAACGACATGCGTCTCTTGGGCTCTGGCCCGCGTTCGGGTCTGGGCGAACTGATCCTACCTGAAAACGAACCTGGTTCGTCGATCATGCCGGGTAAAGTGAACCCGACCCAAGCCGAAGCACTGACCATGGTTTGCGCACACGTCATGGGCAACGACGCGGCGATTGGTTTCGCGGGTTCGCAAGGTCATTTCGAACTCAACGTCTACAACCCGATGATGTCCTACAACGTTCTGCAGTCCATGCAGCTGCTCGGTGATGCGGCTTCGGCCTTCACTGACAACATGGTTGTTGGCACGCAGGCAAACGTCGCACGCATCGACAAACTGATGAAAGAGTCGCTGATGCTCGTCACAGCGCTGGCTCCAACCATCGGTTACGACAACGCAACCAAGGTTGCGAAGACCGCACATAAGAATGGCACCACCCTCAAAGAAGAAGCCATCGCGCTCGGCTTTGTGGATGCAGAGACGTTCGATCGGATTGTGCGTCCAGAAGACATGATCGGCCCGAAAGGCTAATCAAACGGGCCGCCCTTCGGGGCGGCCTTTTTCTTTCCCTCTTGGCAGGGATACACGCTTTGCGATACTCCAACCTTCCAACATTTGGAGTCGCAAGATGAGTGACATCATCAACCTAAACAAAGCCCGTAAACAAAAGACACGCGCCGAAGAAAAAGCGCAGGCTGATGCGAATGCTGTTAAATTTGGCCGCACCAAAGCGGAGCGTTTGTTAACGGCAGCGCGGGAAGAAAAGGCGCGCCAGCGGCTCGATCAGCAGAAGTTCGAGGACGAATGACCACACGGCCCGAAAAACATTCCCTGACACTTCAGGGACACCGCACATCGGTGTCTCTCGAACCTGAGTTTTGGGCAGCCTTCACAAAAGCTGCCAAAGAGGACGGCAAGGCGATCAACGAACTTGCCGTTGAAATCGACGAGGCCCGTGGCGACGTTGGCCTCGCGTCCGCAATCCGCGTTTGGATCCTGAAACGCCTTCAGTCCGACGCGTAGAGCGACGCACGCACCCGCGCGAGATCCTGCAATTCACGAAGCTCGGATTCGAGTATTTGCGCATAGGGCGCGCGTTTACGTTCGCGCAGCACCTCTTGCGGAGTTTGACGGACAGGACGCGACAAACGCCCCCGCAGCATCAAGCCCTTTACCCGATCCAAAGACTGACGGAGCCCACCGTCAGTAGTAGAAAAGTCAATCATAGCCATACCGACACCCATTCGGCTTAGCCCCCGATGACCTTTAGTATATATTTAAATCTGACCAGCTAGCTGTAAGTGAAAATAGCTACTAAACTATAGGGTTATTTACGAATTAACTTACTGAGAAATATACATAAAATTTCAGAAATTTTTATTATCCGTTCGGATAATTCTGCGCTCTAATCACGTTTTCGCAGACGCAACCATATGCCCTGAGATGAACGAACCGTAAGGTGCGCAACTGGAACGGGTTTTCGAATCTCATCTGGCTCGATGACAAAGTTCCGCAGAATCAACGATAGCAACATCGGCCCTTCGACCATGGCAAAGCCCGCGCCCGTGCAAACGCGGCTCCCTGCGGAAAACGGGATGTAGGCGTCGCGCTGGCACTGTTTGCCATTCTCAGTGCCCCACCGCGTCGGATCGAATTCATCAGGCCGCTCCCATAGCCGTTCGTGACGATGGAGGTGCCATGGTGACAAAACGATCTGCGATCCAGTTTTCACATCGCGACCACGGAAGGTTTCGGGACAGGTGGTTTCGCGCACCATCATCGGCACAGGTGGATAGAGGCGTAGCGCCTCGCGGAACACATCCCGCGACAGTTTCAGACGTGAGACAGAGCTGAAATCGGAACTCAACTCTCTGGCTTCCTCTGCTACACGCTCTTGCCACTCTGGATTGGTGGCCATCAGATATAATGTCCACGCCAAGGCAGAGGCACTCGTTTCATGCCCCGCGAGGAAAAAGATCGCGACCTGATCGATCATCTCGTCCACATCGAACTGATCCCCCGTTTCGGGGTCAGTGGTGGTCATGATCTTGGTCGCCAAATCATCTGGCGCGGTGCCGGCCTCAATCGCCGCCAAACGTTCCGTGGTCAGATCACCGATGAGCTTTCGAATGACGTCTGCCGTGCGTTTGGTCTCCGCACGAAAGAACCGCGGCATCCATTTCGGTCCGCGAATAAACGCCGCGAGGTTCAGGATCGGCTGGCTGCGTTGATGAGCCTTGAACTCTGAAAACACTGCCGAGGCGGTCTCGTGCTCGATCGGGATCGAAAACAACGTGCGGAATATCACATCGGCCGCAGCATGGCTCGTCTCTGCCTCGATCTCTATCGGGATGCCATCAGCATGGGCCGAAAGGCGCGCGACAGCGGCCTCGCCCGCCTCCCACATCGCGGGATAGGTGTCGCGCAAACGACCGCCCTCAAATGCGGGATCAATGATGCGGCGCTGACGTTTCCACGTCTCACCATTGGTCAGAAACACTGAATTGCCAAGGAGCGGTCGTAGCCCCGCACCAATGCGGTCGCTTTTCGGGAAATCATCGGGCCGCTCTTTGAGAACTTGCCGCACGAGTTCGGGATCATTGCAGAGGTAGCTGCGGAAAAACGGCGTCTTAAACTCTGCCATCCACGCCCGATAGAGGCGTGCGGGCTGCGCGCTCAGGATGTCCTCGCGAAAGAGTTTGAGATATCGCCAAAGAGACACTTTATCAGCGCGGGATTTGGGCTTGGGCGGGATCATGGGGCCACCGATCTGTAACGCGATGCAGCGGCCGTTTTACGGCTCCGCGATGGCGGGCGTCCCTCGTATCGGTCGCCGAGCGTGAGCGGCCCCGCCGTAATCTGGAAATAGTCATAGTCTTTGGGCCGATCAAAGGCGCAGAGATATTGGAAATGAAGTCGAAAGAACCGCCACCGCAGTTCTTTCCACCGTTCCGCCGACAAGGACTGCGTGAAGGCCGCCGATATCACCAGCGGCCATTTCTGACCCTCGGGCGCCACGCCCGTCACCCCAACAGGATCACAGAGCGCAAAAGCACAGCCATCCCCAGGTGCCGTGACATCCACCCATGTCAATTCATCCCGCGTCGACAGATAGGCCAAATCAGCACGCAACCGCCACGCATCACGCAGGAAGCTCACCATAGGGACGACTTGACCAAGCGACAGGAACGACAGTTTCGCCCCTTGTTCAGGCACTCGCCCGTCACGGATCAAGTCGGAGAGGATCGAAACAGCGAGGTGCGCGCCAGAAGAATGACCGACCACGAGAACTTCGTCGTAGCCATCGCCAAACGCGGCCGCGATCTGGTCCCCAAACTCCGCCATCCGCGTCTCTAACTCAGGCGGGTTCGCGCCTTTCCAACGGGCCGAATAGGCGTAGTCGTGCATGAGGTAATAGGCAAAGAGCTTCCCGTCTTTGGATTTGAAGAATTGGAGGCATTGGACCGCGCTGACTGCACCGATGGCCAAGCCAATCGCGGCTCCGATCCACACAGGCAAACCGATCAAACTAGCGCCGAACACGGCAGCCTTACCCAGTAACGCCCCAATCCCCACGGCCACGGCCAACTGCAACAAGAGCATCCCGACAGGATAAAGCGCAGCAATCACGGGCCCCTTGCGCAGGCGCATCAAACGGAACAGCGCACCAGTCGAGATATATTCCCACGCTGTGCGCACCAATTGACCGTAGGTCGCGGGAATGCTCTGCGACATAGAATTGCGCACGATGTCAGACCACACCAGCACATCGACATCTGCGTCCACGCACTGCCCGTCGATGATCGCTGTGACGTGCCACCCATAGGCACCACCCGTTGTCTTGGGCTTGAGCGCGATCTCATAGCCCGACACGCGGGCCTGATCGGCGCTTTCTTTGCGGTAAAGTTCACGATAGCGACGCGGATGAATCGGGTCGTAGCCGGGGATGTAAAACACCCGACGCCGTTTCACCTGTTCATGGGTCGTTTCCGTCATGCGCTATTCCGCGACTGTTTCGACCAGCCTAACGCGGAATTTGGGCGAGAGTAAGACCTAGCCGATGGTGCCAAGCACGGGGAAGGTATCCAACAACCAACCCGACAGCATAGCGAACCGACCTGTGATCAGGAGAAGGCCAATCACGACCAGCAACGCGCCCGAAACCTTTTCAATCACCCCCATATTGCGTTTCATCCACGCCATCGGCCCTTTGAGCCGCGGGAAGAAAATCGCGATAAGCAGAAATGGTATCCCGAGCCCCGCTGCATAAGTGCCAAGAAGGATCGCGCCACGGGCGGCTTGGGTTTCTTGGGCGGCGAGGGTCAGGATTGTCGACAAGATCGGGCCTAAGCACGGCGTCCACCCAAAGGCAAAAGCGAGGCCCAAGAGATAAGCTCCAAAGGCAGAGCCGCCCTGATCCTTCACCTCGATCCGCGCTTCTTTCATCAGAAACGGGATGCGGAACACGCCCATGAAATGCAGACCAAAAAGGATCACCAGCGCACCTGCGACGTAGTTCACCCACTCTATCACCGACCAGTAAAGCCGCCCAATCGTGGACATCCCGTAGCCAAGGAACACAAAAACCGTCGACAGACCGAGGACAAAGAACACAGCCGCAAGGATCACCCTGCCCCGCGCAGATGCGGACCCATCCATATCAGTAACCGTAACCCCGCCCATATAAGCAAGATACGGCGCCGCAACAGGCAGCACGCAGGGGCTGAGGAACGACAAAAAGCCCGCAAACAGGGCAACACCCATGGCCGTTAAAAGCCCTGCATCCATCACAATCTGCGTTGAGAGAAGTTCGCCCATGTCGTCTGGCCCTTTGATCTTTGCCCTTCGATACCGTGCCAGATAGCGCGCGTCACCCCCGATGTCCTGCGCTGATCGTCACAGTTTAGCGAAGGGCTGAAAGAAAAGGCCGCCCCGAAGGACGGCCTGATCAATTTAGCGACCCAGTGACCACCAACCGCGGCGTTTGGGTTTATCGTCTTTCGGCTCTTCGACCTCAGCCGCTGGGGCTACAGGCGCTGGCGCAGGTTCCGCCACCGGAGCAGGTTCAGGCGCTGCCACAGGTTCAGGTGCAGGTGCTGCTACCTCAATCGCTGCTTCAACAGGTGCCTCAGGCGTCGCCTCTGCAACAGGTTCAGCGACCACCTCAGCAGGTGCTTCAACAGCCTCAGCCTTTGGAGCGGGTTTCTTACGAGCACGAGGTGCGCGTTTCGGCTTCGGTGCTTCCTCTGCCTCTTCCGCAGGTGCCGCTTCTACCGCTTCACCCTCTTCAGCTTTCGCAGCGGGTTTCTTACGGGTGCGAGTGCGCTTCGGTTTCGGCGCTTCCTCAGCAGGAGCCTCAGCCGCTTCAGCCTCGGTCGTAGTAGCCTCACCTTCAGCAGCCTCCGCAGCAGCGGCGGGTTTGCGGCGCGTACGAGTCCGTTTCGGTTTCGGTGCCTCTACAGGCGCTTCGGCCTCAACCTCAGCAGCAGCTTCTGCAGCATCAGCCTCAGCCTCGGGCGCATTGCCCTCTGCATCCGCGTCACCACCTTCGGCCTCGTCACCAGACTCGGTCGATTGCTCGCCCTCACCCTGACCAGGCTTCTTCCGACGACGACGACGGCGGCGGCGTTTCTTCGGCTTATCATCGCCATCACCTTCGCCCTCTGCAGTTTCTGCATCGGAAGCGTCCACATCTGCTTCATCCTCTTCGAGGATTTCTGCATCTTCGATATCATCCTCAAGATCGTCGATCACAACACTCGACGCGGACACAACAGGTGCGGCCTCAGGAACGATACGGGTTGCGGTCTTGAACTTCTCAATCGCGAAATCAGGCGAAACCAGCGTCGGGTCACATTCGATGCGAACAGCCATACCGTAGGTGGCTTCAATCGCAGCGATGTGTTCGCGCTTCTGGTTCATCAGATAGTTTGCAATCGCAATCGGTGCGCGGACCAGTACCTCTTTGGAACGGCCACGAACGCCCTCTTCTTCCAACTGACGCAGGATCGACAGTGCAACGTTATCATCCGACCGCAGCAGACCTTTGCCGTGGCAACAAGTTCAGTCATGCGTAAGCGCTGGGCAGGAGTGCACCACGTGATCGACCCCCGCACCGGAACGGTCTCAGAAACCGACCTGATTCAGGCAACTGTCGTTGCTGACTCGGGCTGGAAAGCTGAAGCGCTTGCAACCGCGGCCATGGTCTTGGGTCACCGAGATGGCGAGCAGTTTCTTGACGCCATGAACATTGAGCATTTGCTTGTTTCGAATCAATTAGTGGGGAGTGCGGCATGAACGACATCGCTTGGAGTTGGTTACTGATCCGTGCCAGTGGGGTCACCGCATGGGGATTGCTCACCGCGGTCATCGTCTGGGGTCTGTTGCTGCGCACCAAACTCTTAGGATCAAAGGCAAGTCCCGTCGCACTCTTACACATGCACCGCTGGTTGGGTGCGCTAGCACTGGGCGCACTCGCTGTTCACCTTGTCGCGCTGCTGGTGGACCCGGTTGTTCACTTCTCCGTGACCCAGATCCTGATTCCGTTCACCGCACCTTGGGAGCCATTCGCTGTGGCACTGGGAACGATTTCGCTGTGGCTCATGCTGCCTGTCTCACTCATTGGCCGGATTCGCACGAAATTGGGCAAGAAGGGCAATGTGTTCTTCAAGCGCTCTCACCTCATGGCCTACTTTGCCTGGCCATTTGCCACCGCCCACTACGTCTTCGCTGGCACGGATGCAATGTCTCAGTGGTCGATTGCAGCTCTCATCGCTGGTAGCGCCGTGATTGTGTTCATGTTGCTCGCCCGTGCATTTGTTCCACCTGCAGCGCGTAAGCCTCGGGTTGCTCCTGCAACTCCGACTGAACCTAAAGCAAGTGTGAACGCATAACTTGTGCTCGTGAGTAATACTTGAGCCGTGAG